>NZ_DASRXF010000198.1:0-11413 GCF_035654295.1 Noviherbaspirillum sp.
CGTCGTGCGGGAAGGGCAGCTTCAAGAAACAACTGACCGCGGCCGGTTTCCAGCTCAAGGGCACCGGCTGGTACGTCACCGATTTCCGCAACGGGGGTTCGTCTGCTTCCACGTCCACGGCAAGCAAGCCGGCTGCGGCCGAAAGCAGCTGCGCCACCGGCGGTTGCGCCGCCAATGCCGGCAGCACGACGTCGGCAGCATAACCGCGACCAAGGCGACCACGGCGACCACCACCACCGAGCACGCTCCAAGCCCTAGAACACCATGCGCAAATATTTCGTCACCGGCCTGCTGGTCCTGGTTCCCCTGGCGATCACCCTCTGGGTGCTGAACCTGATCATCGGCACGCTGGACCAGTCGGTCCTGCTGCTGCCCGCGCGCTGGCGGCCTGCAGTCCTGATCGGGCTGGATATCCCGGGGATGGGCGCACTCGTCACCGTGGTGTTCGTGTTCCTGGTCGGCGTGCTGACGAGGAACTTCATCGGCAAGCAGATCGTGCATGTGTGGGAGCGGCTGCTCAATCGCATTCCCATCGTCAGCTCGATCTACTCCAGCGTGAAGCAGGTGTCCGACACCCTGTTCTCCTCGTCGGGCAATGCGTTCCGCAAGGCGGTGCTGGTGCAGTATCCGCGCGAAGGTTCGTGGACCATCGCCTTCCTGACCGGCACGCCCGGCGGCGACGTCAAGAACCATCTGGCCGGCGACTACATCAGTGTCTATGTGCCGACCACGCCGAATCCGACTTCCGGCTTCTTCCTGATGATGCCGCGTGCCGATGCCATCGAGCTCGACATGTCGGTCGACGAAGCCCTCAAGTACATCGTGTCGATGGGCGTCGTGGCGCCCGAATATGTCGTTCCCGCTTCGAAGAACCTGAAGGCCGTTCCTCCATCACTCTGACGACGGCGTTCAATCCCAGGACCCCGGTGGATGCAGGTACCGGGGTTATCACAAAGAATCTGAAACTGGAAATCCATCATGTCTATGCGAACTCACTATTGCGGCCTCACCACCGAGGCGCTTCTCGGCCAGACCGTCAGCCTGTGCGGCTGGGTGCACCGTCGCCGCGACCACGGCGGCGTGATCTTCATCGACCTGCGCGACCGCGAAGGGCTCGTGCAGGTAGTGTGCGATCCGGACCGCGCCGATGTCTTCAAGACCGCCGAAGCCGTGCGCAATGAATTCTGCGTTCGCATCAGCGGCATCGTGCGCAACCGTCCGGAAGGCACCACTAACGCTAACCTGAAGTCCGGCAAGATTGAAGTGCTGGCGCATGAGTTCGAAGTCCTGAACCCGTCCGTCACGCCGCCGTTCCAGCTCGACGACGACAACCTGTCCGAGACCACCCGCCTGACCCACCGCGTGCTCGACCTGCGCCGTCCGCAGATGCAGAACAACCTGCGCCTGCGCTACAAGGTCACGATGGAAGTGCGCAAGTTCCTCGACGCCAACGGCTTCATCGACATTGAAACGCCGATGCTGACCAAATCCACGCCGGAAGGCGCGCGCGACTACCTCGTGCCGTCCCGCGTGAACGCCGGCAACTTCTTCGCGCTGCCGCAGTCGCCGCAGCTGTTCAAGCAGCTGCTGATGGTCGCCAACTTCGACCGCTACTACCAGATCACCAAGTGCTTCCGCGACGAAGACCTGCGCGCCGACCGCCAGCCGGAATTCACCCAGATCGACTGCGAAACCTCGTTCATGAACGAGCAGGAAATCCGTGACCTGTTCGAAGGCATGATCCGCGGCGTGTTCAAGAACACGCTCGACATCGACCTGCCGAACCCGTTCCCGGTCATGCAGTATTCCGAAGCGATGGGCCTGTACGGTTCCGACAAGCCGGACATGCGCGTCAAGCTGCAGTTCACCGACCTCACCGCCGTCATGAAGGACGTGGACTTCAAGGTCTTCTCCGGTGCCGCCAACATGGAAGGCGGCCGCGTGGTCGGCCTGCGTGTGCCGGGCGGCGGCGCGATGCCCCGTTCCGAGATCGATGCGTACACCCAGTTTGTCGCCATCTACGGCGCCAAGGGCCTGGCCTACATCAAGGTCAATGAAAAAGCGAAGGGCCGCGACGGCCTGCAGTCGCCCATCGTGAAGAACATCCACGATGCCGCGCTGACCGCGATCATCGAGCAGACCGGCGCGCAGGACGGCGACCTGATCTTCTTCGGCGCCGACAAGGCGAAGGTCGTCAACGATGCGATCGGCGCGCTGCGCGTGAAGATCGGCCACAGCGATTTCGGCAAGAAGAACGGCCTGTTCGAAGACACCTGGAAGCCGCTGTGGGTGATCGACTTCCCGATGTTCGAGTACGACGAGGAAGGCCAGCGCTACGTCGCTGCCCACCACCCGTTCACCTCGCCCAAGGATGGCCACGAAGACCTGCTGGAAACCGATCCGGGCAAGGCGCTGGCCAAGGCCTACGACATGGTGCTCAACGGCTGGGAACTGGGCGGCGGCTCGGTCCGTATCCACCGCGCCGACGTGCAGAGCAAGGTGTTCCGCGCACTGAAGATCGGCGCGGAAGAGGCGCAGTTGAAGTTCGGCTTCCTGCTGGACGCGCTGCAGTACGGCGCTCCGCCGCACGGCGGCCTGGCCTTCGGCCTCGACCGTATCGTCACCATGATGACCGGCGCCGAATCGATCCGCGACGTGATCGCTTTCCCGAAGACCCAGCGCGCACAGTGTCTGCTGACCCAGGCGCCGTCGGAAGTCGACGAGAAGCAGCTGCGCGAGCTGCACATCCGCCTGCGCAACGTGGAGCCCGCGGTCAAGGCTTGATGCACGTGCAAACGGCAGGGAAGGGCGCGGGATCCGGATCCCGCGCCCTTTTTTGTTTGTCGGGTATCATCTCCGTGCACTTGTCCAGCCGCCGGCCATGAACAAACCCTACAAGATTCCCGAATCCGTCCTGGTCGTCATCCATACGGCCGATCTCGATGTCCTGCTGATCGAGCGCGCCGACAAGCCGGGCTACTGGCAATCGGTGACCGGCTCGAAGGATACGCCCGACGAAGCGCTTACCGACACGGCGGTGCGCGAAGTGTTCGAGGAGACCGGCATCGTCGTCTCGGACCATCCCGGCGCGGCCGGGTGCACCGTCCCGGTGCATAACCTGCGCGACTGGCATCTCTCGAACGTGTACGAAATCTATCCCGTCTGGCGTCACCGCTACGCACCGGGCGTAACCAGGAATACCGAACATGTTTTCGGCCTGCTGGTGCCGCGCGACATTCCGGTCACGCTGGCGCCGCGCGAGCACATCGATTACCTCTGGCTGCCTTACCGGGAGGCGGCGGACAAGTGCTTCTCGCCCTCGAATGCGGAAGCTGTCCTGCAACTGCCGAAATATCTCGGACTGTCCTGAAACTTATCCCCGGACAAGCTTCTCAGAATCTGTGTTCTCACAACGAAAGGGCGCCTTCCGCACCTGTTGCACAGCGTCTAGAATGAATCCATGAAACTACGCATCGCCACTTACAACATCCATAAAGGCGTCAGCTCCCTGCGCAGCATGCCGCGCATCCACGCGCTGAAACAGGCGCTTGCCTCGATGGAGGCCGACATCCTGTTCCTGCAGGAAGTGCAGGGCAGGCATGACAAGTACGCCATGAAGCATGCGGCGCTGTGGCCGGAGCAGGCGCAGCATCATTTCCTTGCCGGCGAATCGCACCAGGCGGTGTACGGCATGAACGCGGTCTATGACCACGGCCATCACGGCAATGCCTTGCTCAGCCGGTATCCTGTCCTTTCTTCCAGCAACCGCGACGTCTCGGATCACGCCTACGAATCGCGCGGCATCTTGCATTGCGTGGTGCAGACGCCTGCCGGCGACCTGCACTGCTACGTGATCCACCTCGGCCTTTTCGCGCGCAGCCGCAAGCGCCAGACCGAGGCGCTGATCGAAGCAGTCAGCACTTCCTCGCCTCCCGGTGCGCCGCTGATCATTGCCGGCGACTTCAACGACTGGACCAACCAGCTCAGCGACAGCCTGCGCAATGCCCTTGGCGTCATCGAGGTGTTCGATGAAGACCTGCCTTCGCGCGGATTCGGCACCTACCTGCGCAGCCTGAGTGGGCGCGGTCCGAAGCTGAAGCCGGCGCGCACCTTTCCGGCGGCGCTGCCGTGGCTGCGGCTGGACCGGATTTACGTCCGCGGTTTCCAGATCGAGAGTGCGCAAGTCCTGCACGGCCCGAACTGGGCAAAGCTGTCGGACCACGCGCCCATCGTGGCGTCGCTGCACATGAAATCGCAGGTACTCGCGGCTGCCATGTAAAATTGGCCGTCATTCTCCCTGGAGTGTGCTTCCGGTTATGCGTCCGGTAACGTTTACCGCCCACAATCACGTCACGCTTCTCCATTGCGGCGCCGAGTTCTTTCCGGCGCTGATCGGCGCGATCGACGCTGCACGCTTCGAAGTCTATCTCGAGACCTACATCTTCACGCTCGACACGACCGGCGAAGCGGTCAAGGACGCGCTGGTCCGCGCCGCGGCGCGAGGCGTCATCGTCAACGTCATCACCGACTGGCTGGGCACCGGGCACCGGCCATCGGTCATCCTCAACCACCTGCTCTCGGAAGGCGGCGTGCATCACCGCGTATTCAACGCCTGGTTCAAGCGCGGCGTCGCCCGCTCGCACCGCAAGATCTGCGTGGTCGACCGGCAGGTCGCCTTCCTCGGCGGCCTCAACATCAACCACGATTACATTTCCGACGACGGCTTCAGCCAGCCGCTGCCGGCGCCCCGCTGGGACATCGCCGTGCGCGTTCGCGGCCCGCTGGTGGGGGCGATCTACCGCGACGTGCAATCACAATGGATGATGCTCAAGGGGCTCAGCCTGCGGCACCGCTGGGAACTGTTCATGGAACGACGCAGGACCGGGCACACGATCGGCGAAGGCCCGGCGCTGGCGGCCTACGTGGTGCGCGACAACCTGCGCAACCGGCGCACCATCCAGAAGACTTACCTCAAGGCCTTGGGCGGCGCGCGCAGGACTGCCATGCTCGCCAATCCCTACTTCGCCCCCGGGCGCAAGCTGCGCGATGGGCTGGCGGCTGCGGCAGCGCGCGGCGTCCAGGTCACGCTGCTGATCGGCGTCGGCCAGTTCCGCATCCAGGATGCGGTCGCGCATTCCTTCTATCCGAAGCTCCTCAAGAGCGGTGTGCGGATCGTCGAGTACCGCAAGACCCAGCTGCACGGCAAGGTCGCGGTGATCGACGATGAATGGTCAACGGTCGGTTCCAGCAACTGGGTTGGCCTGAGCCTGCTGATCAACCACGAAGCGAACGTGGTGGTGAAGGATGCGGAATTCACCCGCATGCTGCGCGCCAAGATCGAAGACGCGATCGCCGAAGGCGTGCCGGTGCGGATGGAGGATTTCATCAACATTCCCTGGTATGAGCGCGCCTGGTACGGCGCCGCCTCCATGCTCTACAAGGGCATCTTGCGCATCGTCACCCTCGGCCGGTATACCGAGTAGTTTGCCAGGCCCGGGCAAGGGTCTTCGCGCCTTCACGTATCTGAGCAGGCGTCAGCGCACTGTAGCCCATCACGAAGCCGTTCTTCTTTTCCTCACCGAGGTAAAGCCGCGACAGGAGCGGCAGCTCGATCCCGGCGTCTGCAGCCATCCCTGCGAGACGCTTGTCCGAGAGGCGCTGGTCCGCGAGCAGGCAGGCGGCCTGCAACCCGCCCTGCGCCGGTTGCGGCTCCAGCATGCCGCCGAGGTGGCGTTCGACTTCCTCCATGAAGATGTCGCGCCGCGCGCGGTACAGCTCGCGCATGCGGCGCACATGCGCCATGAAATGCCCCTCCTGCATGAAGTCCGCCAGCACGGCTTGCAGGAAGGGCGAGGTGTGGCCGTCGGCCTGGGTGCGGGCCGTGACGAAGGCCGGCGCCATCGATCCCGGCACCACCAGGTAAGCGATGCGCAGTCCCGGGAACATGACCTTGGAGAAGGTGCCCACGTACAGCACGCGCTCATGCCGGTCCAGTCCGTGGATCGCGGAAAGCGGACGGCTGTCGTAGTGGAATTCGCTGTCGTAATCATCCTCGACGATCCAGGCGCCGGCCTGCCGCGCCCACGCGAGCAGCTGCAGGCGGCGCGGCAGGCTCAGGCTCATGCCGAGCGGATACTGATGGGACGGCGTCACATAAGCAAGTCGGGCGCGCGGCTGCATGCGCAGCGCCGCGTCCACCCGCATGCCCTCGGCATCGACCGGCACCGGAACGATCTTTGCCCCTGCGCCGGCGAACGCCGCCTGTGCGCCGCGGTATCCCGGGTCTTCCATCCACACCGGATCGCCACCATCCAGCATCATCATCGCGACCAGGCCGAGCGCCTGCTGAGAGCTGGTAAGGATGATCACCTGGCCGGCATCGCAATCCACGCCGCGCGACAGCGACAGGTATTGCGCGATGGCTTCGCGTAATGCCGGCAGGCCCTGCGGGTCGCCGTACATCATCCAGGCGGCGGCATCCTGCCGCGCATGCCGGGCCGTCAATTTTTGCCATGTGTTGACGGGAAAGGATTCCAGCGCGGGCATGCCGGCGGAGAAGGCGCGGGCCGCCCGGGCATCAATGCAGCTCCCGGTTTCCGCGATCTGCGCGCCGCGCTTCGAGAATGCCAGGTGTCCCGGCAGCTGCCGTTGTCCGCGGTCCTTGCGCCGGGGCGGTCCGGCACTCACGAAGCTGCCGCTGCCGACCCCGCGCCGCAGGTAGCCTTCGTCTTCCAGCTGCGCGTAAGCGGCTTCGGCGGTGCTGCGCGAGATGGCGAGGTCGGCGGCCAGCGTGCGCGTGGACGGCAGGCGGTCGCCCACCTGCAGCGTGGCATCGAGGATCGCGGAACGGATGGCGCGGTACACCCGCAGGGAGAGGGCGCCGGGCTGGCCGCTGTTCTGCTCCAGCAGGGTCAGCAGGACACCGGACAGGGCGCGGTTGGCGGTCTTCATAATGGTCTGCTATAAGCGCTTGAAATGGTCTGTTTTGGCAAACCATTCAACGATACCATCCATTCTGTCAATCCGATCACTTGCAATGGGAAGGGATGCAAGATGCAAGCGCAGCTCCAGCACTATCTCGACAAACTGGCGTATGAAACCGATTCCTCGGACCTGAAGGCGGCACTGGCGGCCAACGAGAACATCGTCGTGATCGATGCACGTTCTCCGGCTGCGTACGCCGTCGAGCATATTCCCGGCGCCATCAATGTACCGCACCGTACGATGAGCGAGGAAACCACGCGCCACATCGACCGCAACGCCGTGGTGGTGACTTACTGCGACGGCATCGGCTGCAATGCCTCCACCAAGGGCGCGCTGAACATGACGCGCCTGGGATTCAAGGTCAAGGAACTGATGGGCGGGCTCGACTGGTGGAAGCGCGACGGCTATCCGACCGCCGGGGAGCAGGGCAGCCAGGGCGACAGCGAGATCCTCTGCGGCTGCTAAGCGCTATGCCGGAGCAAGCTCGCGCGCTTCCGACATGATCCATTCGCAGAAGGCCTTCACCGCCGGCCTTGCCTCGGCATCCGGCAGGCGCAGCAGGTGGAAGCGGTAAGGGCCGAGCACGCGTTGCGGAAACAGCCGCACCAGCCTGCCGCTGCGCAAGTCTTCCTCGATGAAAGCTTCGGCCGCGATCGCTACGCCCTGGCCGTTGGCGGCTGCTTCGAGCGTGAGGTAGGTGTGCGAAAAGCTCGGACGGGCGGGGCCGGTGTAACTGACGCCGAAAGCCTGCAGCCAGCGCGCCCAGCTCACCTCGTCGGGGATGCGCATCTCCACTTCGTCGTGCAGCAGCGGATAGCGCAGCAGGTCGGCCGGCGTGCGCAGGTCGGGCGCGCGGGCCTTGAAGGCCGGGCTGCACACGGCCGAGAACCATTCCTCCATCAGCACATCCGACTTCAACCCGGGATAGGGACCGCTGCCGAGGCGAATCGCCACATCCACGCCTTCGCGCGCGAAGTCCGCGGGATGCAGCGAGGCCAGTACGCGCATGTCGATGTCGGGATGCTGTTCGCGCAGGCGGCCCAGGCGAGGCATCAGCCAGCGGGCAACCAGCGAGGGCACGGAGGTGACGGTAACCACCCGTTCATCGCCATGCCGTTTCACCGCTTCCGAGGCTTCCGCGAGACTGTTCAGCAAGGGGCGCAAGGCTTCCGCGTATTGCCGGCCGGCGGGCGTGAGCGCGACGCCGCGCGGCAGCCGCTGGAAGAGGGTGACGCCCAGCCAGTTCTCCAGCTGTTTCACCTGGTGCGCGACCGCGCCGGCGGAAACATGCAATTCCTCCCCCGCGCTCTGAAAGCCGCCATGGCGGGCGGCAGCCTCGAACGCGCGGACGGCGGGCAGCGGCGGCAGTCGGTTTGGGGTCATGGCTCAATATTATTGGGGCTATCCGTCAAGAATATTGATTTGTAGCCCCAAGGGCAAGGAAATACACTGGCTTTACCCTCAATCCATTTTGCTCTTTCCGCCATGACGCTTTCCCGCCGCGCTGCCATTGCCCTCGTGCTGCTTTCTGCCCTCGGATTCGGCAGCATGGCGCTCTTTGCGAAAGTGGCATACGCCTCCGGCCTCACGCCGAGCATGCTGCTGACGCTGCGTTTCGTGCTGGCGGTCGCCATGCTCGCGCCGCTGGTCTGGCTCAAGCGGCTGCGGCTGCCGCGGGGCAGGGCGTTGGCCGGTTTTGCCCTGATGGGCGCGCTCTATACCGCCCAGTCGCAGAGTTATTTCACCGCCCTCATGCACGCCAGCAGCGGCCTCGTCGGGCTGCTCCTGTACGTTTACCCGGTGCTGGTCACACTGCTGGCGGTCGCCTTCGGCTGGGAAAAGCTGGACCGCCGCACATTTGCCCTGCTGGCGCTGGCCATCGGCGGCATGGCGGTGATGCTGGGCGGCGATCTGCAAGGCTCGCCGCTGGGCATCACGCTGGGCCTGATGGCGGCCGGCATCTATGCGGTGTACATCATGATCGGCGGCCGGCTCACGCAAGGCACCGACCCGCTCGCGGCGACCCTGGTCGTGATGGTTGCCGCCGCCCTCGGCAACGGGGCGATCGCAGTCGCCCGCGGCTCGGCCTTGCCTGCGGATGCCACGACCTGGCTCGCCATCCTTGCCATCGCCTTCGCCTCGCTGGTGGCGGTTGCCAGCTTCCTGGTCGGCATCAAGGCGATTGGCGCATCACAAGCGTCCATCATTTCCACGCTCGAGCCTGTCATCACGCTCTGCCTCGGCATCGCGCTGCTGGGCGAGTCGGCCAGCGCCGGCCAACTGATCGGCGGCGCCATGGTGCTGTCGGCGGTCGTCCTGCTGGCGCGGAAGCCCGGGCAGGAGGCCGTTCCCTCATCGACGCAGTGCAGGCAGGCGGCTACCTGAGCGCGCCCATCCGTGGCAAGATGACTGCTCGTCACACTTGCCAGGGAATGCAATGAATCCAGTCACGATGATCCTCGGTGCGGCCGTATTCGCGTTCGGCCTCTATACCGTCATCCTCCGCCGCACCGCGCCGCACAAGCTGTCGAGGCTGCAGGCGATGCGCGATCTGTTCGGCGACAAGACCGGCGACAAGGTGCACCTGTTCGCCTATGCCGTCACCCCGCTGCTGTGCGGCGCCGTCTTCCTGTTCGCCGGCAGCCGCGGCGTTTCCGTGTTCTGACCGGGCGCTATACTGAAAGTCTGCCCTTCGTCCCACGGAGCTGACATGCAATCTGTGCATTTCGACCCCGAACTGCTGGACATCCTGCGCAGCGCCCGCCATGTCGCGGCGTTCACCGGGGCCGGCGTGTCGGCGGAAAGCGGGATCCCCACCTTCCGCGACGCCCAGACCGGCCTGTGGGCAAAATATCGCGCGGAAGACCTGGCCACCCCCGAAGCCTTCCGCCGCGACCCGGCCACCGTCTGGAACTGGTACGCGTGGCGGCGCGAACTGATGCGCGAGGTCAAGCCTAACCCCGGCCATCTTGCGATCGCCGCGCTGGAGCGCCTCGTGCCGCGCGTCACGGTGATCACCCAGAATGTCGACGGGCTGCACGCGCGGGCCGGCAGCACGGAGGTCATCGAATTGCACGGCAACATCTGGCACAACCTGTGCGTCGACTGCCGCACGCCTGCGCCGGAAGAGGCGCTGGGCGATGGTGCGCCGCCGGCCTGCCCGCACTGCGGCGGACATATCCGCCCCGGCGTCGTGTGGTTCGGCGAATCGCTCCCTGCCGCCGCATGGACACGCGCCGCCGAGGTGCTTGAAACGGCCGACGTGTTTTTCTGCATCGGCACCTCCAGTCTGGTCGAGCCGGCCGCCAGCCTGCCGCGGCATGCGCGCTCGTGCGGACGCACTGTGATCCAGGTCAACCCGGAAGCCACCGGGCATGATGAGATTGCGCAGTACATTTTGCGCGGGAAGTCGGGCGAGGTGCTGCCCGCGCTGCTGAAGGCCGCATGGCCGCACGTCGGCTGATCGCGTCTTCCTTTAAGGGGATTCTTCCATGCAAAACGATGAGCAGGCGATCAGGGCGCTGGTCGATGAATGGCAGACCGCTTCGGCGGAAGGCAACCTGCAGCGGCTCGGCGAGCTGATGGCGGAAGATGTCGTGTTCCTGGCCCCGGGGCATGCGCCGATGCGCGGCCGGCAAGCTTTCATGGATGCGTTTCGCGAGGGCATGAAGCATTACCGCATCGAATCGGAAGGCGAGATCAAGGAATTGCAGATCACCGACGACCTCGCCTATTGCTGGACTCACCTCACCGTCACCGTCACCCCGCACCGCGAAGGCCTGCCGATGCGCCGTTCGGGCAATGCACTGTCCATCCTGCGCAAGCGCCCCGAGGCCGGCTGGGTCATCGTGCGCGACGCCAACATGCTGTCACCCGAACCCGTCTCCATGCTCGCCTGATCTGCGGAACTTTCCCGCATCCCGTTCCTCCTTCCTGCTGTCGTCTTCCACTTCAATACAGGAGGCATCATGGACGTCCAGGAACAGACTTTCGGCGAGCTGAAAAAAGTCGCGGATCTCGTCGACGAAATCAAGTTCGCCATGCTGACCACGGAGGAGCCCGACGGGACCCTGCGCAGCCGGCCGATGGCAACGATGCAGATGGATGCCGCCGGCAACCTGTGGTTCTTCACTGCATTCTCATCTCCCAAGGTTGAAGAAACGGAACAGCACCACCAGGTCAACCTCAGCTATGCGCGCACCGACAAGCAGGACTACCTGTCGATTTCCGGCACCTGCGAAGTCGTGCGCGACAAGGACAAGATGCGCGCCTTGTGGTCGCCGTGGATCAAGCCCTGGTTCCCGCAGGGGCTGGATGATCCCGATCTTGTGCTCCTGAAAGTCACCGTCACCGAAGCGGAATACTGGCTTGCACCGGGCAGCGCCGCGGTGCGCCTGTACGGCCTCGCCAAGGGCATGTTGACCGGGAA
>NZ_DASRXF010000199.1:0-6079 GCF_035654295.1 Noviherbaspirillum sp.
TCTCGTGCGGATTGAAGAACAGCTGGGTGTTGTGGAAGTAGATGCCTGATCCGAACATGCCATCGACCAGCGCGACGACGCTGTCGGATGCCAGCATGTCGAACAAGCGTGCGCGCGCCCTGCCCTCACTGAAGTAGCGCGTGCTGGTCAGCGAATGCATGTTGACCAGGCGCTCCCGTTCGTACGCCGCGTGGTTCTCCGCCATCCATTGCGCGAAGACAGGCTCGACTTCGCGGGCAAGGGCGTCGATCGCCGGTGCAGCTATCCACTGGCGGACAACGGCGTAGCCGCTCTCCGCCCAGGCCGCCGCCGCTTCCGCGATCGCCGCCATTCAGGCCCGCTGCATGCTGACCGGGATGCCGTTCAGGACGGCATTGCCGGACAGCGGATCGCGCATGCCCTCGTCCAGCACGGCATTGAGGTTCGCTCCCGGCCGCTCCGCGGCGAGCGCCATGCGCATGCCCGGCAGGTCGTGGCCCCAGCCGTGCGGCAGGCTGACCACGCCCGGCATCATCTCGTCGGTCACCTCCACCAGCGCTTCGATGACGGTGCCCTTGCCGGCAATGCGAGCCTTGCCGCCATCCTGCAAGCCCAGGCGCTGTGCGTCGGCCGGGTTGACCAGCGCGGTGCAGCGGAAGGGACCCTTGGCCAGGATCGGCAGGTTGTGCATCCAGCTGTTGCAGGAGCGGACATGACGGCGGCCGATGACGACCAGGCCGGGAACGGGCTGCGCAAGTTCCGCCGCGGGCCGCTGCAGATCGGTCAGCAGCATCTCGGGGGCGAGCTCGATCTTGCCCGAGGGCGTGCGCAGCACTTCGGGAATGCGCGGCTGCAGCGGACCGAGATCGATGCCGCCGGGTGCAGCCTTGATCTTGGCGAGATTGATGCCGTCGGGCCGGCGGCCGAATATGTCGCCATACGGCCCGGTGCGCAAGGCAAAGTCGACCTGGCGCTCCGGTCCCTTGAGATGGGCCAGCGCGGCGATCACGGCATCGGCATGCTCACCCGCCACGCGGCGCACGTCGTCGGCGAACAGATCGTCATCCATTTTTTCCACATCGGCCTGCGCCCCCTTGCCCTGCGCGATCGCTGCAAGACGCAGGAGAATCTGCCATTCCGGCGGCTGGCCGTCCGGGCGCGGCAGTGCCGGCTCGCTGAAGCGCGCGGCGTTGCGGTAGGCGAACTGCGGGAAGGCCGTGTCGTAATGCAGGTCTTCGAGCGGCGACAGGCCGGGAAGGATCACGTCGGCATGGCGCGTGGTTTCGTTGAGGTAGATGTCGACGCTGACCATGAAGTCGAGCTTGTCGAGCGCCGCGGCGAGCCGGCCGCCGTTGGGCGCCGACAGCACCGGGTTGCCGGCCACGGTGATCAGCGCGCGCACCTGCCCCGCTCCCGGCGTATCGATTTCCTCGGCCAGGCAGACCATGGGGAATTCGCCCATCACTTCCGGTGCACCCGACACGCGGCTCCTGCGGCGTCCTGTGCCCACGCCCTTGCCGATGCCGGGCTTGCCGATGGTGTTGGCGGCGAAGGCCGGCGCCTTGGCGAACATCGCGCCGCCTTCCTGGTCGAGATGTCCGGTGAGGACGTTGAGCACGTCGATCAGCCAGCTGCACAGCGTGCCGTATTCCTGCACGCAGGTGCCCATGCGGCCGTACACGGCGGCGCGTTCGGTGGCCGCCAGCTGGCGGGCAAGGCCGCGGATCGTCGCTGCGTCGATGCCGCAGCGCGCGGCCACCGTCTCCGGCGCGAACGCGTGCACCGCATGTTCGACCTCTGCCACGCCGTTGACATGTTCCGCAAGCCGTCCCAGGCGAACGAGCTTCTCGTCGAACAGCGTATGCACCATGCCGAGCAGGAAGTAGACGTCGCTGCCCGGACGGATGAAGTGGTGGGCGTCAGCAGCCTCCGCCGTTTCGGTGCGCCGCGGGTCGACCACCACGATGCGGCCGCCGCGTGCCCGCATGGCCTTGGCCTTGCCGCGGTAATCGGGAACCGTCCACAGGCTGCCGTTGGAAACGATCGGGTTGGCGCCGATGATGAGCAGGAAATCGCTGCGCTCGATGTCGGGCACCGGGAACGACAGCCAGTGGCCGAACATCAGGCCGACCGAAAGCTGCTTGGGCATCTGGTCCAGCGTCGAGGCGGAGAACAGGTTGCGCGTGCCCAGCGCCCGCGCCAGCCGCGCGAAGTACATGATCAGGCCGATCTTGTGCACCGAGGGATTGCCGGCCAGCGCGGCGACGGCATCCGGCCCGTGCTCGGCGAGGATGGGCGGCAGGCGCCGCTCGATCTCGGCGAAGGCCTCGTCCCAGCTCGTTTCGACGAAGCGGCCGTCGCGCTTGACGAGCGGCACGCGCAAGCGGTCCGGGTCTTCGTGCAAGTCCTTCAGGGCCACGCCCTTCGGGCAGATGTAGCCGCGGCTGAACACGTCCTCGTCATGGCCGCGGATGCTGATCACCTTGTTGCCGCTCAGCTTGAGTTCGAGGCCGCAGCAGGCCTCGCACAGCGGGCAGATCCGGTGGACGGTTTTTTCGGCGGTTTCGTTGGGCATGGATTGTCTCCTTGGGGTTGCCATTTCTCCATGTCATGGCATTTTTATCAATGTAGTCCCATTATGCGCGAACGGCGATTACCTTGCTGGTCATTGCCCATTCCCGGTGTAAGGATGTGGCGGCGCGAGGCAGTGTTTCGAGGGATAATGTCGCATCGGAAAATTGATGAGGTAACAATGGCCAACAAGCCCGCACGCACGCTCACCTTCAAGTGCTCGAAATGCGCAAAGCCGGTCACGGTGTATTTGCAGAAGGTCTCCGCCTGTTCGCACATCCAGCCTTACCAGGGTATCTGCTCCTGCGGCGAGGTCAAGCTCCACGCCATCGGCCAGAAAGACGCGGTCGAGTCCTATCTGGCATCGGGTGGAGCGAACTGGTCGCACCACCATCACCACTAACCATACGGACCGCAGAGCGGCCACACAGGCCGGGCGCCGCAGCGCCCACAGGAGGAATGCAACATGAGCGACAAGAATTTTTCAACGGAAGACTGGCGGCGCCTGCTGCGCCACCTCGGCGAAGACCCCGACCGCCAGGGATTGCGCGACACCCCGGAGCGCGTGGACAAGGCATGGAAGCACTGGACGTCCGGCTATGAGCAGAACCCGGCCGACATCCTGAAGGTGTTCGAGGACGGCGCAGAGAAATACAACGAGCTGATCGTGGTGCGCGGCATCCCGGTGTACAGCCATTGCGAGCACCACCTCGCCCCCTTCTTCGGCTCGGCGACCGTCGGCTATACGCCCAATGGACGCATCGTCGGCCTGTCCAAGCTGACGCGCCTGGTGGATTGCTTCTCCAAGCGCCTGCAGGTGCAGGAGCGCCTCACCGTGCAGATCGCAGACGCGCTGATGGAACACTTGCAGCCGCTGTCCGTGGGCGTGGTGATCCGCTGCCGGCATATGTGCATGGAAAGCCGCGGCATCCGCACGCCCGGCGAGGAAACCGTCACCTCGGCCCTGCTCGGCGAAATGCGCACCAACCTCGGCCTGCGCACCGAGTTCCTGTCGCTCGCCCGCGAGAAGGACTGAGCGCAGAAGACATGCGCGCCGCGCACGGGACCTCCCTGGTCCTTGCCTGCTTCATGCCGGCGGCCTGCGTGGCGCGCATACCTGCAGCGTCATACCCGAGGCGCCAGGCGCTTCGCTCTACCTGTCCTGCGGCTCTTTATCGGCAACGGGCGTCGAATGGCTGGTAGGTTTCGCTTCGCTCTGCCCACCCTACGGTTCCTTGTTTGCATGCTGGGTTTCGCTGCGCTCTACCCAGCCTACGGTTCTTTATAGAGGACGGTAGGGTGGGTAGAGCGCAGCGAAACCCACCGCGCCCCTAGCCGCCTCCATCCACTCGCATCGTGACCGGAAAACCATCCTTGCCGGGATACGGTGGCGGTGCGAGATAGCGCCCCGATGTGAACGCCGCCGCAAAACAGCGCGATACCGCATGCACCGGCTTGACTGCCACATTGCGGGGACGTCCGTCTGGCTGGATGTCGGCGACCATGACAAAGGACTTGACCTCCTGACGTGGCGACTTCCCCCAGCAGCGGCGCATGGCGCCGGCCAGCGAGCGCGACGTGCCGCGGACCATTTGCTCGGGATAAGGGTGGAAGCGTTCGTCGTCTTCCGCTGCCTTCGCGATGGAAACCCGCTCGTCGAAGGTAGCGGGCACCTGTGCCGCAAGGGCAGGCATGCTCAGGAAAGCGGAACACAACAGGAAGACTGGTTTCATGGCTGCGCGCCGGGGCGTGAAAGAAAAATGGCAAGCACGCCCACCTTAGTACGCGCGGCAAAAAAATTCTGTAAGGAAGCGTAACGGCACGAAAAAAAAAGCCTCCACAACCTTTCGGCTGCGGAGGCGAATTACCAACAACGCCTGGAAAAAATCAGTTCGGCTCAGTTCGGTTTGTACTGCGCGAAGTGCTCGAATCCCTCGGTGCGGCTGAACGGGATCACCGTGCCGAGTGTGCCCGTTTTCGGGATCGAAAAGTCGCTTGCGGCGGAACGCTGCTGCACCTCCTTGGGCGAGCGTCCAAACCAGCGCCGGCATGCGCGGCAGAATGCGCTCGGGTCGGAGAAGCCGAGCTGGAAACTCAGCTTCTTGAGCGACAGGTCGCCCTTCTTCAGGTACTGGTAGGCCATCTCGCGCCGCGTGTCGTCGACCAGCTGCGTGAAATTCGTCCCCTCCTCGGCCAGCCGGCGCTGTAGCGTGCGCTCGCTCATCATCAAGCGCTTGGCCACTTCTTCCCGCAGCGGCTCGCCCTGGGCCAGCATGCCGGCCAGCAGGCCTTGCACGCGTTTGCTGAAGGTGTGCTCCGCCTGCGGCGAATTCTCCAGCCTGGCGAGCATGCGCAGCGTCCAGTTGCGCTGCGCCTGTGCGAGGTCGGCCAGCATGCGCAGTGCCCAGTCGGCCGCCATCGGGTTGTCGGTGCTGATCGGCACGCAGAGGTCGGCATCGTCAAACTGCATGGTGTTGCCGGGCATGTCGAAGCGAACCGTGCAGCCGAACGCGTCGATGTAGGGCTGGATGTTCTCCGGCTGCGGAAACGCGTAATGCACCAGCACCGGCTTCAAGTCTTCGCGGCCGGCGGCCGTGCGCAAGGTGCGCAGTACAAGGCACCAGACAAAATCGTAGTGCTGCTGCGGCACGCGGCGCTGTCCGCCGGGCAGGTGCAGGCTGACTCGCGTGCAGCCGTCGGCCTGCTCGATCGTGCTGTGCACCGTGGGCGATACCAGCGGCGTGTAGCGGACCAGGTTTTCGATGGCGGTCTTCACGTCCGGCGAGGCGCGCATGATGTGGCCCATCAGGCCGGAGCGGTCCAGCGGCTGGGGCAGCGCTGCCTTGATGCCGAGCAGCGGGTCGCCCGATGCCTGGGTCGCCGTTTCCCACAGATGGCTGAGCTTGTCAGACAGCGTGAGCGCGTCGTCCGCCATGCATTCCGATTCTTCCAGTCCCGCCTGGCGGAAGAATGCATCCACGTCGAGGCCACGCGCTGCCAGGCGTGCCTTGATACCGCGTACCAGATCAATCGCCGACGAATATGTCATGTTGTTCCCCTTGTTCTTTTGTCGTTCCCGCTGCCGGCACGGCCGCGCGTAAGGCCGCGCCGGCATCCACTGCAATTCTCGTCATCGATCAGGGCGTGATGGCGGTGCGCAGGCGCGCGCTGATGCGCTCGCGGAACTGGTTCAGTTTCGGATCGATGGTCGGGCGCGAATCGGCGGCGACTTTCTCGCCGAGCGCTTTTTGCATGTCCGGCACCAGCGCCTCGAACTTCTTCTTCACGGGCGATTCGAGGATGGCGATGATCTGCCGCAGTTCGTCTTCGGTAAATTGTTCCGCCAGCATCGGCGCCACCGTGGTCGGGACCAGTTTCTGGGCGCTGGCGCGCACCACCGGGCTGTTCTCGTCGAGGAATTTCTTCGCTTCCGCCGCAACGTCGCGCATCGCCGCATCACGCCGCTCGGTCGGAACGCGGCCCTGGATCACTGCGCGCGCCTGTCCCACCGCATCCGTCACCGGGTCCT
>NZ_DASRXF010000200.1:0-17213 GCF_035654295.1 Noviherbaspirillum sp.
GCATTCCTGCACCGCCGGATGCTGGTACATCATCGATTCCACTTCCGCCGGCCATACCTTGAAGCCGCTGGCATTGATCATGCGCTTCAAGCGGTCGGTGAAGAAGAAGAATCCTTCCTCGTCCATGTAGCCGAGGTCGCCTGACCGGAAGAAGCGCTTGCCGTCCAGTTCGGCGAAGGCTTCCTCGGTCTTGCGGGGGTCGTTCCAGTAGCCCTGGAAGACTTGCGGGCCGTGAATCCAGATCTCGCCGTTCTCGCCCTGCGGCACTTCCTTCATCGTCAGCGGATCGACGATGCGCGAATCCACGTTGAGGTAGGGTATGCCGAGGCATTGCTGCTTCATGCGGCTGGGGGGGTTGACGTGCGAGGCCGCCATGGTCTCGGACAGGCCGTAGCCTTCCATGTACTGCTGGCCGGTGAGGTCCAGCAGTTTCTGCGCGATCGCCGCCGGCATCGCCGCGCCGCCGCCGGAGACGCGCTTGAGACCGGAGATGTCGTATTCCGCCAGGCGCGGGTTGGACAGGAAGTCGATCATCATGGTGGGGATCAGCGTCCAGGTGGTGACCTTGTAGCGCGTGATCAGCTGGCCGGCCGCGTCGCGGTCCCAGCGCGGCAGCACGACAATCGCTCCGCCGGTATAGATCATCGCGTTCATCACCGATTGCATGCCGGTGACGTGGAAGAAGGGCAGCACCGCGAGGGTGACGTGGTCGGGCGCCATCGGGCCCGACCAGGTGGGGCTGGCGACCGCGTTGAACATCACCGAGCGGTGGGTGTGGACACAGCCCTTCGGCTTGCCGGTGGTGCCCGAGGTGTAGGGCATGCACGCCAGGTCGTCCGGCCCTGCCTCGTGCGGGTGCGGCACGTACACCGCGTCCAGCGCGTCGCTCCACGCGACCACGCCCGGCATGTCGGGCAACTCCCGTGCGGCGCCCACGAAATCGGGGACGTTGAGATCGGTCGATTCGACCAGGTAGTCCGAATAGGTAGCAACGATGGCCGTCTCCAGGCTGCCCTTGCCGACCAGCGGCGCGGTGCGCGAAAAGATTTCCTGCGACACGATCGCCACCTTCGCGCCGCTGTCGGCGACGTAATGCTGCAGCTCGTCGGTCATCAGCATGGGATTGACCGGCACCACCATCGCATCGGCGCGCAGGATGGCGTAGAAGGCGATGATGAACTGCGGACTGTTCTGCATGTTCAGCAGCACGCGGTCGCCGCGCCGTACACCGCAGGCATGCTGCAGGTAACCGGCCAGCGCCAGCACCTGTTCATGCACCTGTGCATAGCTCAGCACGGTGTCGTAGAAAATGATGGCCGGCCTGGCGGGATAGCGGCGCGCGGACACTTCGAGGTTGACGTACACGCTGGTTTCCGGCGTCGTGATGGCATGCGGAAGGCCCGTCGGCCAGTGGGCGTAGTGGGTGGTGTTCATTGTCTCCGTCTCGTTTTCTTGTCGGGAAAATTCATTATAGGTGGGCATGCAGTTTGCTGCCGATGCTGCCCATGCTGCCATTCGGCAGGATTATCGCTGCTGCGTTACCATCCGGTTTCCAAGCAGATCAAGAAAGAGGACTGTCATGAAACTGTATTACTCGACCGGCGCCTGTTCCCTGTCGCCGCACATCGTCTTGCGCGAACTCGGCTTCTCCTTCGATCTCGAAAGGGTGAACCTGGCGAGCAAGAAAACGGCCGGCGGCGAAGACTACCTTGAAGTCAATCCGAAGGGCTACGTCCCGGCGCTGGTGCTCGACAACGGCGAGGTGCTCACCGAAGGTCCGGCGATTGTCCAATATCTTGCCGACCAGGCTCCCGAGAAGCAGCTTGCACCGGCTGCGGGCACGATGCCGCGCTATCACCTGGTGGAATGGCTGAACTTCATCTCGACGGAACTGCACAAGACCTTCTCGCCGCTGTTCAAGCCGAACACGCCGGAAGAGACGAAGCAAGCCTCGCGCGACACCATTGCCGCGCGGCTCCACATAGTCGAGAAGCAATTGCAGGGCCGCGACTACCTCACCGGGAACCAATTCAGCGTTGCGGATGCCTACCTCTTCACCGTGCTGTGCTGGGCCCGGCCGATGAAGTTCGACCTGGGCCAATGGCCCGCGGTACAGGCATACATGCAGCGTGTGGCCGCGCGCCCGGCAGTGCACGAAGCCATGAAGGCGGAGGGCCTGATCAAGGAGTAAGCCGGCAAGGAGAAAGTCGGCCCCGCGCTGCAATCCTCAGTCGAGGTTGCAGGGACATGGACTCGAAGATCAAGGCAATCGGCACCCGCCCGCGCGTCGCGCTCGTCCTGCAAGGCGGCGGCGCGCTGGGCGCCTACCAGGCTGGCGTCTACCAGGCGCTGCATGAACACAGCCTGACACCCGACTGGGTGGTAGGCACTTCCATCGGCGCAATCAATGCCGCCATCATCGCGGGGAACGAGCGGGAAAACCGCCTCGACCGCCTCAAGACGTTCTGGGACGAGGTCGCACATTCCGACCTGCTCGACATGCGCAAGGTGCCCGATCACGCGCGCCGCCTCAACACCATATTCACGACAGTCGACACCGTGACGCGCGGCGTGCCCGGCATGTACGCGCTGCGCTGGTTCAATCCTTTCTTCGCCGGCTGGCCGGTGGAGGCCGAAGCGGCAAGCTTCTACGATACAAGTCCGCTGGAAGAAACGCTCAATCGCCTGGTGGACTTGCGCGCCCTGAATTCCAGCAGCGGCATCCGCCTTACCGTCAGCGCCATCAAGGTGACCTGCGGCCGGCTCGAGCACTTCGATACGGCGCACCAGCCGGTGAGCATCAAGCATGTGATGGCCAGCGGCGCGCTGCCGCCGGGCTTCCCGCCGGTGCGCATCGACGGCGATCTCTATTGGGACGGCGGACTCTACTCCAACACGCCGCTGGAGGCGGTGCTGGCGGACGAGCCGCGTGTCGACACCATCTGCTTCATGGTCGACCTCTGGAGCGCCGACGGCCCGGAGCCGAACACGCTGGAGCAGGTGTACACGCGCCAGAAGGACGTGCTGTACGCCTCGCGTTCGCGCCGCCACATCGACGCCTACCTGCGCGGCCATCGCCTGCGGCGGCTGGTGCGGGCACTGCGGGCAAAGGTACCGGACGATATGCTGAGCGAGGATGAACTGCGGGAGCTGGAGAAGGTGGGCACCGACACCACGATGCACATCGTGCGCCTCGCCTATGCGGGACGCGACTGGCAGATGGCATCGAAGGACCTCAACTTCTCGAAGGGCTCGATCGAGTGGCGTTGGGAACAGGGCTACCAGGATGCGATGCGCGCCATCGACCATGCGGCCTGGCGAGCGGAGGCCCCGGAAGGCGCCGGGGTGCTCGTGCATGAAATCGGGCCGGACGGGCGCGAGGAACGCCTATCGGGCTGAGGCGGACAGCGTTCCTGCCTGGGGCGGCATGCGGCAGGGAAGCCCGCGGTCGACCGACGCGGCAGTACCGTTGCCGGCGTTCTCCGGTACAAGCCGGGACATGACGAAGACATTGCCGGCGGCGCGGTCCACCCGGATCGGCCGGATATCGGCCAGCTCCGGCCAAGCGCTCACCGACTTCCAGGTATTGGTGGTCTTGTTCAGCACCTGCAGGAAGTACTGGTTGTCCTGCCTGCGCACACGCGCACCGACACTGCCGTCGACATCCATGATCCAGCGCGTGACATCACCGTTGTTCTTCCAGACCATCTCCACCTTGCCGCTTGCGGGATCGGCGCTGTAGACGTCGAAGAGTGCCGCATCGCGGCGGTTGCTGACGAGGACCAGCTTGCCGGACGCGGCGTCGCCGGCATGGATCACGTGCGAGGTGCTGCCCTTCCAGGGCGTAAGGTTGACCGGCGTGGCGCCCGGGCGCTCGGTATCGATCAGGATGACCTGGGTGTTGCCGCCGCCGGCCGGGTCGGATTCATGGATCAGGTGGCGGCTGTCGCAGGCCCAGTACGGCAGGTTGCGTCCGAGGCGGAACACGGCGGGGTCGCCGCCGTCGGCATTGCGCACGAAGGTCGTCACTTCCCGTCCGTACATCGCGTGCCAGAGCAGCTTCTTGCCGTCGGGCGAGGGCTTGCTGCCGCTGGGCGCATCGATGCTGGCGACGAAGCTCCGCAGCGGGTCGGAGCCGGGCGCGGACAGCTGGGTGGAGGCCGGCGGCGGCAGCGCGGACCACCCCGCGCAACCGGCGAGCAGGCAGGCGCCGGCTGTGAGCGCGATGCGTGAAGTGATCGGGGCCATGGTGTCATTCCTTGTCTAACCGGGATAGCCCGAAAGTATAAAGCATTGCGCTACCGCTTCCGCGCCAAAGTGAGCCCGTCTCCCAGCGGCAGCATCGCCAGGTCGATGCGCGCATCGTCGCGCAGCTTGCGGTTGAATGCCTGCAGCGCGGCGGTGTCGTCGTCGGACGCGGGCTGCGCCACGCGCCCGCTCCACAGCACGTTGTCCACCGCGACCAGCCCGCCCTGCCGCAGCAAGGCGAGGCAGCGTTCGTAATAGGCGTCGTAGCCGGTCTTGTCAGCATCGATGAAGGCGAAGTCGATGCTGCCCGCCCCGCCCTGCGCCAGCAGGGCATCCAGGGTCTCCAGCGCCGGCGCGATGCGCAGGTCGACCTTGTGCGCCACGCCTGCCTTTTCCCAGTAGCCGCGTGCGGCATCGGTGTACTCGCGGCTGATGTCGCAGGCGATCACCCGGCCGTCGTCGGGCAGGGCAAGCGCCACGGCCAGAGCGCTGTAACCGGTGAAGGTGCCGATCTCAAGCGTGTTGCGCGCGCCGAGCAGCTTCACCAGCAATTGCATGAACTGCCCCTGCTCGGCTGCAATCTGCATGCGCGCAAGCGGGTGGCTGCGGTTGGCATCGCGCAGTTCGGCGAGGACGGGATGGTCGCGCAGCGAAACATCCAGCAGGTAACGGTAGAGCGTATCGTCGAGGTTCAGGGTGCGTGTGGACATGGCAGCCTTTCATGCAGGGGGAACCGCTATTGTGCCGTCCTTGCACCCGGCAGGGAACGGCAAATGCGGCTATCCTGATCCTGTTCATGCCAGAGAGGGGAGACATGATGGACACCGGCCTTTCCCACCGCCTGCCCGCGATCTTTGTCGGGCACGGCAGCCCGATGAACGCGCTTGAAGACAATGCCTACACCCAGGCATGGGCGCGCATCGGCCAGACGATCCCGAAACCGAAGGCAATCCTTGCCGTATCGGCGCACTGGTATACGCACGGCACGGCCGTCACCGCGATGGAAACGCCGCGCACCATCCACGACTTCGGCGGTTTTCCCCAGGCATTGTTCGACATGCGTTATCCGGCGCCCGGCAGCCCGCCCCTTGCTGGGCGGGTACGCGAACTGTTGCAGCCGGTCGACGTGCGGCTGGACCATGAATGGGGGCTCGACCACGGCACGTGGTCGGTGCTGGTGAAGATGTATCCCGACGCGGACATCCCGGTCGTGCAGCTGAGCATCGATGCCAATCAGCCGCCTTCATTCCATCTCGAAACAGGGCGCCGGCTGGCCGCCCTGCGCGACGAAGGCGTACTGCTCCTGGCGACCGGCGATATCGTGCACAATCTGCGCACCATGCGCTGGGGAAGCGTGCCGGCGTACGACTGGGCGGCCAGGTTCAACCAGGAGGTGCGCGACTGCCTGTTGCGCGGCGACATGCAGCAGCTCGCCGCCTACGAAGACTGGGGGCACGATGCGCATCTTTCCGTCCCCACGCCGGAGCACTTTCTTCCCCTGCTCTACATTGCAGGCGCGAAGCTGGACGACGAGCCGGTTTCCATCCCCGTGGACGGCATCGAGCTCGGTTCCGTCAGCATGATGGTAGTGGCGGTCGGCAAGCTTGCCTGAACTCGCCCCGTGTGGACGCGTCTAACCCCATCGGGCGTTTTGGGCGCCTGTCGCATCCGTCCATCGCGAACAGGGGTGAACCGTATGGATTTCGAGGCCGACAGGCCCCTTGCGGGCCATACCATCTTGATGGTGGACGACACGCCAGCCAATCTTGCCGTCCTGTCGCGCGCACTGGAAGATGCCGGGCTGGAAGTGCTGGTGGCCCAGGACGGCGAGGAAGCCGTGCAGCGCGCCCTCTTCGTCCACCCCGACCTCGTGCTGCTCGATGTGGTGATGCCCGGCATCGATGGCTTCGATACCTGCCGCCGCATGAAAACGAATGCGCTGCTGCGGGACGTGCCCGTCATCTTCATGAGCGCGCTCACCGAGCAGGGCGACAAGCTGCGCGGCTTCGATGCCGGAGGCGTGGATTACGTCACCAAGCCCTTCGATATCCAGGAAGTGCTCGCACGCATCCATACCCATCTCAGTCTGCGCGAGGCACGGCACCGGCTGGCGGCGCAGAATGCCGCGCTGCAAGCCGAAGTGGCGCTGCGCCAGCAGGCGGAGTACCGGTTGCAGCAGGCATACGACGAACTTGACGAGCGCGTTGCCCGCAGGACGGAAGAACTCGCGGTGGCCAATGCGCGCCTGCGCCGGCTGGTCGAATCGAACATCATCGGTGTTTACTTCTGGAACATCGAGGGCACGATCACCGAAGCCAATGATGCGTTCCTGCACCTGCTCGGCTATACGCAACGGGACCTGGAGGAAGGCAAGCTCCGCCTGGCCGACATCGGCCCGCCCGAATACCGCGATGCCAACCAGAAAGTGCTGGAGGCGCTGCGCAGCCAGGGGCGCACCGATCCCATCGAAAAGGAATACACCCACAGGAACGGCGGCCTGGTGCCCGTCCTGGTCGGCGGCGCATTCGTGGACGCCGCGCAGCAGGAAGGCGTCTCCGTCGTGCTCGACCTCTCCGAGCGCAAGCGGGCCGAGGAACGCATCCGCTACATGGCCGACCACGACGCGCTCACCGGGCTGCCCAACCGCGTACTGCTGCGCGACCGGCTGCAGCAGGCGATCGCGCACGCCCACCGCAGCGGCACGCGCGTGGCCGTGCTGTTCATCGACCTCGACTACTTCAAGCACATCAACGACTCGCTCGGCCACCAGGTAGGCGACATGCTGCTCAAGATGGTCGCCGAGCGCCTGAGCGCCTGCGTGCGCGAAGGCGACAGCGTGGCGCGGCTGGGCGGCGACGAGTTCGTCCTGACCCTGCCCCTGATTGAGGACGGCGCGGTGGCCGGCGTGG
Source organism: Noviherbaspirillum sp. (assembly GCF_035654295.1). Classification (GTDB taxonomy): domain Bacteria; phylum Pseudomonadota; class Gammaproteobacteria; order Burkholderiales; family Burkholderiaceae_D; genus Noviherbaspirillum. The sequence goes on from NZ_DASRXF010000200.1 coordinate 7,158, forward strand.
TGGCACGCAAGACGCTTGATGCGCTTGACCGGAGCTTCCACTGCGGCGACCACGAACTGCATGTGGGCGGCAGTATCGGCATCAGTCTGTATCCCGATGACGGCAAGGATGCCGAGACGCTGATGCGAGCCGCCGACACCGCCATGTATTACGCGAAAGAGAAAGGCCGCGGCAATTACCGATTCTTCACGCAATCCCTGAACAAGGCCGCGCAGCGCCGGCACCTGCTCACCAGTGCATTGCGCCATGCCCTGGCGCACGACGAATTCGTCGTGCATTACCAGCCGCAGGTGGAGCTGCCCGGCGGGCGCATCTTTTCCGCGGAAGCGCTGCTGCGCTGGAACCGCGGACGGCAGTTCTCCGGCAACTGCCATGAGTACATCACCATCGCGGAAGAGACCGGCCTCATTCTCCCCATCGGCGAATGGGTACTGCGGCAAGCCTGCCGCCAGCTGCGGCAATGGCACGAACTCGGCTTCACCGACCTCGACATCGCGGTGAACCTGTCGCCGCGGCAGTTTTACCAGCCGGATTTCGAACGCATGGTCGGCAGCATCCTGAGCGAGACCGGCGTGCCGCCCGAACGGCTGGACCTGGAGATCACCGAGAACACGCTGATGCAGCGCACGGAAGAAAACGTGGCCACGCTCAAGCAATTGTCCGGCATGGGCATCAGGCTGTCGGTGGACGACTTCGGCACCGGGTATTCGAGCCTGGCTTACCTGCAGCGCTTCCCGGTCGACGCGCTCAAGATCGACCGCGCCTTCGTCAGCGGCATCGGGCAGAACGCGAACGACACTGCGCTGGTCAAGGCCATCATCTCGATGGCGCACAGCCTGCGGCTGCGCGTGCTGGCGGAAGGGGTGGAAACACCGGAACAGAAGGAATTCCTGGAGACGCTCGGCTGCCGTGCGGCGCAGGGTTACTACTACGGGGAGCCGGTGCCGGCGGAAGCGTTTACGGAGATGCTGTGGCGGCAGCGGTCGATGAGGAGTGGCGGGCAATCGTAGCGGGTGATTGGCGGGTTTCGCTTCGCTCTACCCACCCTACCGTCCTCTAATTGCATGGCGGGTTTCGCTTCGCTCTACCCACCCTACGATCCTCTATAAAGAACTGTAGGGTGGGTAGAGCGAAGCGAAACCCGCCATGTGCTCAAATGCTCTGATCCATCTCATCCGACGGACAGCTATCGTCACGATGATGACGCACGACGCGCGCCGGCACGCCCGCCACCGTGCAATGCGGAGGCACCGGGTGCAGCACTACGCTGCCGGCCGCCACCTTGCTCATCGCCCCCACTTCGATATTGCCGAGGATCTTCGCGCCGGCGCCGATCATCACGCCTGTACGGATCTTTGGATGGCGGTCGCCGTGTTCCTTGCCGGTGCCGCCCAGGGTGACGTTCTGCAGGATGGAGACATGGTCTTCCACCACACTGGTCTCGCCGATGACGATGCCCGTCGCATGATCGAACATGACGCCGCAGCCGATGCGGGCGGCGGGATGGATATCGACGCCGAGCGCCACCGAAACCTGGTTGGACAGCGCGAACGCGAGTTCCTGCCGTCCGTCCAGCCACAAGGCATGGGCGATGCGGTAAGCCTGCAGGGCCTGGAAGCCTTTCAGGTTGAGCACGACATGCAGCAGGTCAGGGCAGGCAGGGTCGCGTTCCTTCACCGCGGCGAGGTCAGCGGCGGCCTGCTGCGCGATGCCCGGCGCGCGTTGCAGCACGCCATCGAACAGCTCGCGCAACACCGCTTCCGGAAAGTCCTCGGCCGCCAGCCGGCGCGCAACGACTCCCGCAATGGCCGCGCCCAACGATGGCCGCTCCAGCACCAGTGCCTTCAGGCGCGGCAGCAGGACCGGTTCGCGCGCGGCCACCCGTTCGGCCCCGGCGCGGATTTCCTGCCAGATGCTCTCCTGCGTCCAGGGCAGCGCCAGCGTGTCCGGCAAGACCGCGGCCGCGGGCAGCATGGATGCCGGTACCGCACCGCGCCTGTCGAGAGTGGCTTCGGTCATGTTCATGTCTATCCTTTCACCGGCGGCGATAACGCCGCCCCAAAAAACAAAATGGCCGCAGGTTGTGCAACTCTGCGGCCATCGGAATCTGTCGAAAACGCGTGCGCTAGTCGGCAGGCCCGAGAGGCCGCCCGCGGCAACAAAACTGTGCGGAAACGATGCGCTTGTTCATGCGTCAAAACAAAAAGAGAATATGCATATGGCAAAACTGTTGGTTTCTTCATTAAAGCACAATTTCGATCACGCCGCCGGGGCCCGCTTCTTGCAACGCCCTCCATTTCGAGTCGGTTAGCAGAATGGAAAGAATACGGATAGGCCTGATTTCCGATACGCACAACTTGCTCCGCCCGGAAGCGCGGGTGGCATTGAAGGGAGTCGACCGCATCATCCATGCGGGGGACATCTGCGATGCCGGCGTGCTGCGGGAACTGGAAGCGATCGCGCCGGTAACCGCGGTGCGCGGCAACAATGACCGCGGCGCGTGGGCGCAGGCATTGCAGGAAAGAGAGCGCATCGAGATCGGCGGCGTTGCGATCTATGTCGTGCACGACCTGCACGACCTCGACATCGTGCCGGAGTCGGCCGGCGTCAAGGTCGTCATCACCGGGCATTCGCACCGGCCGCTGATGAAGATGGAAAACGGGGTGTTGTACATCAACCCCGGCAGCGCCGGCCCGCGGCGTTTTAAGCTGCCGATTTCGATCGGCTTTCTGGAGATCGCCGGAGGCCGGACGAAGGGTCGCCTGCAGACGCTGGAAGTCGACTAGTAAATCTGCTCGCCGGACAGCGCCCCGCCGCGCGCATCCGCGCCGCCGGTCATGCTCAGCGCCACCGCCTCGGCGACCTTGATGCCGTCCACGCCGGCCGACAGGATGCCGCCCGCATAGCCCGCACCCTCGCCCGCCGGAAACAGCCCCTTGATGTTCACGCTCTGGAAGTTGTCCAGCCTCTTGATGCGTACCGGCGAGGAAGTGCGCGTCTCCACGCCGGTCAGCACGGCGTCGTGCATTGCGTAGCCGCGGATCTGCCTGTCGAAGGCCGGCAGCGCCTCGCGGATGGCTTCGATCGCGTAATCCGGCAGAGAGGGAGCGAGGTCGGTCAGGTACACGCCCGGCTGGTAGGAGGGCTGCACCGAGCCGAATTCCTTCGACGGCCGCGCGGCGATGAAATCCCCCACCAGCTGTCCCGGCGCGTTGTAGTTGCTGCCGCCCAGCACATAGGCGTTCGACTCCAGGCTGCGCTGCAGGTCGATGCCGGCCAGCGGGTGGCCGGGGTAGTCGTCCGGCGTGATGCCGACCACGATGCCGCTGTTGGCATTGCGCTCGTTGCGCGAATACTGGCTCATGCCGTTGGTGACCACGCGCCCCGGCTCGGAGGTGGCGGCGACGACGGTGCCGCCGGGGCACATGCAGAAGCTGTAGACGGCACGGCCGTTGCGGGCATGGTGCACCAGCTTGTAGTCGGCGGCGCCAAGCAGCGGGTGGCCGGCGAACTTGCCGAAGCGTGCACGGTCGATCAGCGATTGCGGATGCTCGATGCGGAAGCCTATCGAGAACGGCTTGGCCTCGACGTACACACCGCGGTCGTAGAGCATCTGGAAAGTGTCGCGCGCACTGTGGCCGACGGCCAGAACCACGTGGTCGGTGGCGATATATTCGCCGCCCTCCAGCACCACGCCGCGCATCTGCCCCTGGTCGATGTCGAGGTCGGTCACGCGGGCCTGGAAGCGGAACTCGCCTCCCAGCGACTCGATGGTTTCGCGCATCGCCTCCACCATCTTCACCAGGCGGAAGGTGCCGATGTGCGGCTTGCTGACGTACAGGATTTCCTCCGGCGCGTAAGCCTTCACGAACTCGGTGAGCACCTTGCGGCCGTAATGCCTGGGGTCCTTGATCCCGCTGTGCAGCTTGCCGTCGGAGAAAGTGCCGGCGCCGCCTTCGCCGAACTGCACGTTGGACTCGGGATTGAGCTCGCGCTTGCGCCACAGGCCCCAGGTATCCTTCGTGCGCTCGCGCACCACCTTGCCGCGCTCGAGGATGATGGGACGGAAGCCCATCTGCGCAAGGATCAATGCGGCGAAAATGCCGCAGGGGCCGAAGCCGATGACGACCGGGCGCGTCTTGATCTGCTCCGGCGCCTGGGCCACATACTTGTAGCTGGTGTCCGGCGCGGGGCCGACGTGAGGCGTGCCCTGCAGCCGCGCCAGCACCGCCGCTTCGTCCTTCACCTCGACATCGAGGGTGTAGACCAGCGTGATCTGGCTGCGCCTGCGCGCATCATAGCCGCGGCGGAAGATGGTAATGCCGAGCAGGTCGGCATCGGGGATGTGCAGCCGGTCCAGGATGGCCGCGCGCAGGTCGGCTTCGGGATGGTCGAGCGGGAGGATGACGTTGGTGAGTCGCAGCATGCGGAGAACCTTCAAGGAAGGCGGCTATTTTACCGCAGGCCTTCCCCCTCACTAACGGTACTGGTCGCGCAGGCTCCGCACCTGGTCATGGTTTTGCAACACGCCCTGGTACTGGCGCTCGACCACCGCGCGCACGCTCTCGGGCAGGTTCCTGGCCAGCGCCTGGCTGTAGCTGGTCACCGCCATGGCCTCGCCACGCTCGCACTCTTCCAGCACCGCGCGGTCGTCTTTCCCGGTGATCAGGGCCTTGATATCGATCCAGCGCCGGTGCACTGCGCTGCCAAGACTGGTGCTGTTGTCAGGATCGCCACCATAGGCGCGCACCAGTGCCTGCAATTCCAGCGCTGCCGCGGCGCAGGTCTGCGCGCGGTTGGTGAAGAAGGTCTTCAGCCGTGTGTCGCTGGCATCCATCGCGCAGGTGCGGAAGCCTTCGTCGCCATCCTTGCAGGTTTCGACCAGGCCGTTCAGCACCGAGACTATCTCGTCGTTCGTCATGCTCCCTCCGTTCGACGCCCCGGATGCCCCTTCATCAGGAGCGCCCGGGGACGGTTGAATGGTCTTATTGCTTGCTCGGACTGGTGCTGTTGGACGAGCCCGAAGTACCGGAAGCACTCGACTTGTCGGAACCGGATGAACCGGTGGACGGCTTGCCCGAGGCGCTCGTGCCCGCCGGCCCTTGCGAACCGGAGGCGCTGCCCTTGGCGCCGCTCACTTCCTGGGCGAGCGTCAGGTGCTGGCTGACGATCGGTTCCATCTTCGCGGCCAGTGCCTTCAGGTCGGGATCGGTGGCACGGGTCTGTGCGCGCTGCAGCAGGCGGTGCGTATTGCGGTGGTCGCTCATGCCGCCCTGCTTCATGTATTGCTTGTCAAACTTGTCGCCTTCCAGCGAGCTCAGTTTCTTGGCAGCCGCCTTGTGCTTGTTGTCCGGCTCGGTGGGCAGTGTCACGCCCTTGGCCTGGGCCAGTTGCTCCAGTTCCTTCTGCGACTGCTGGTGGTCGTCGATCATTTTCTGCGCAAAGTTGCGGACCTGGTCGTTCTTCGACTGGCTCAGCGCGATCTTGCCGGTCTCGATCTCGGCGAGGTTGGACATTGCCATTTCGCGCATGATGTTCTGGTCGGCCTTGCTCAGGCTCTTGCCGCCGGCTTCCTTGCCGGCACTGGCGTTGGCGCCGCCGCCGCTGCCGCCGGACTGTGCGCTGCTCGCGCCCTGCGTGGATGAAGCGGAGGAACCTGAAGAGCCGGAAGAACCGGAGGTGCCGCCGGTCTGCGCGTGGAGGGAAGACGCGCCGAACAGCATCGCGAACACGGCGATCCCGAGCATGCGGTTGAGAATTTGACGTTGTTGCATATCGGACTCCTTACGAACGTAATGGCAATAGCCAGGGAATGGCATCGGCGGATGCTTGATGCCACTAAGGCAATGTACGTGCCAATAGGGGTTCGCAGGGAGATGGGCGGCGCGGGGCGAGGTAGGGTGGAAGAGACTACAGGACGGCGGCAAAATTTACAGGAAGCCGAAGGGACGCGCGCCCCAGAAAAAAAAGTGCCAAAGCTTGCGCTTTGGCACAAGTCTTGCCGGATTGCTCCGGCAAGCGCCCATGAAAAAGAGGCAGGGCATGGAACACCCGCGCGAGGCGAAAAGCCCGCAGCGGGGTTGCGAAGGACGCCGCGCGCCTTGCGGCGCTCCCCTTTCCTCGCGGCGTCCCCGCAAACCTTATGTTCCTTTACGTCCGCTGCCTCTTTTCACACTTGCATTCCATCGTGTCCAGCACCTTGCCCTGCGGATCGACGGTTTCCAGGATCACGTCGAAGCCCCACAGCCGGGCAACATGCTTGAGCACCTCCTCTGCCTGGCCGTTCAGCGGCCGGCGCAGGAACTGGTTATGGCGCAGCGTCAGCGCGCGATGGCCGTGCGTATCGACCGACCACACCTGGATGTTCGGCTCGCGGTTGTGCATGTTGTACTGGCCGGCGAGCTGCTCGCGCAGGTAACGGTAGCCTTCGTCATCGTGGATCGCGGAAATCTGCAGCTTGTCCCGCTTGTCGTCGTCCAGCACCGAGAAGAAGTGGAAGTCGCGGATCAGCTTGGGCGACAGGTATTGCGAGATGAAGCTTTCGTCCTTGAAGTTGCGCATCGCGAAGTCGAGCGTCTTCTTCCAGTCGCTGCCGGCGATATCCGGGAACCACTGGCGATCCTCCTCCGTCGGGTTTTCGCAAATGCGGCGGATGTCGCGCATCATCGCGAAGCCGAGCGCATAGGGATTGATGCCGTTGAAGTACTTGCTGGTGACGGGCGGCTGATACACCACGTTGGTGTGGCTCTGCAGGAATTCCATCATGAAGCCGTTGCCCACCACGCCCTCGTCGTACAACTGGTTGAGGATGGTGTAGTGCCAGAAGGTCGCCCAGCCTTCGTTCATCACCTGCGTCTGCCGCTGCGGATAAAAGTACTGGGAGATCTTGCGCACGATGCGCACGATCTCGCGCTCCCAGGGCTGCAGCAGCGGCGCGTATTTCTCGATGAAGTACAGCAGGTTTTCCTGGGGCTCCGAGGGGAAACGGCTAGGCGCAGCCTCGGCCACCACTTCCTGCTTGCGCGGCAGCGTGCGCCACAAATCGTTGACCTGCGACTGCAGGTAGCGCTCGCGTTCTTCCTGGCGCTCGCGCTCCTTGGCCATGGACAGCTTGGCCGGCCGCTTGTAGCGGTCCACGCCGTAGTTCTGCAGCGCGTGGCAAGAGTCGAGCAGCAGTTCCACCGCCTCGATGCCGTAGCGCTGTTCGCATTCGGCGATGTAGTTCTTCGCGAACACCATGTAGTCGATGATCGCTTCCGCATCGGTCCAGGTGCGGAACAGGTAATTGCCCTTGAAGAAGGAGTTGTGGCCGTAGGAGGCGTGCGCGATCACCAGCGCCTGCATGGTCAGGCTGTTCTCCTCCATCAGGTAGGCGATGCAGGGGTTGGAGTTGATCACGATCTCGTACGCCAGCCCCATGTGGCCGCGGCGGTAGCTCTTCTCGGTGGAGAGGAAGTGCTTGCCGAAGGACCAGTGCGCGTACGACACCGGCATGCCGACGGAGGCGTAGGCATCCATCATCTGCTCGGCGGTGATGATCTCGAGCTGGTTCGGGTAGGTGTCGAGGCCGAAATTCTCGGCCACGCGGCGGATCTCGCCATGCACCTGCTCGATCAGTTCAAAGGTCCATTCCGACTGCTCCGGCAGGCGGACGGGCTTGCTCGCCTTGCGCCGGCCAGTCTTCTTCGCGGGTGCTTTATTGAGGACTTTGATCATTTCGGCTGTTTCTTGAACAATTCACGGAACACCGGATAGATATCGGCCGGCGACTCGATCTTCTGCATCGCGAAGTGCGGATGGTGGTCCGGGATCTGCATGTACTCGTACCACAGGTTCTGCGGCTCGCCGTCGGTGATCTCGACATAGGCGTAGTACTGCACCAGCGGCATGATCTTCTCGACCAGGAGCTGGCGGCAGGTCACCGAATCGTTGTCCCAGTTGTCGCCGTCCGAGGCTTGCGCGACATAGACGTTCCAGTCGCTGCTCGCATAGCGCTCGGTGATGACCTTGTTGAGCAGGTGCAGCGCCGAGGACACCACGGTGCCGCCCGATTCGCGCGAGTTGAAGAACTCGTCTTCCGTCACTTCGGTGGCTTGCGTGTGGTGACGGATGAACACCACTTCGATCTTCTCGTACGCACGCTCGAGGAACAGGTAGAGCAGGATGAAGAAACGCTTGGCCGCATCCTTCTTGGCCTGGTCCATCGAGCCCGACACGTCCATCACACAGAACATGACGGCCTGGCTGGACGGCTTGGGCACCTTGATGCGGTTGCTGTAGCGCAGGTCGATCGGATCGAGGAAGGCGATGCCGTCGAGCTTGGCGCGCAGGTGATGGATTTCCTTGCGCAGCGCAAGCACGCGGTGGTCGTCCTCGAAAGTGGTTTTCAGCAGCTCGTTCATCTCCTCTTCCGCCTCGCGCAGCCGCTTGCGCGACTTGGCGCCGACGGCGATGCGGCGGCCGATGGCGCCGCGCATCGAGCGCAACACGTGGATGTTGGTCGGCGTGCCGGAGATGGTGTAGCCCGCACGCTGGTTGCGGAACTCGTTGATCGAGGTGAGCTGGGTCTTGACGAGGTTGGGCAGTTCGAGGTCTTCGAAGAAGTAGTTCATGAACTCTTCGCGCGTCAGCTCGAAGGTGAAATCGTCCTCGGTGATTTCCTCGCTGTTGCCCGCCTTGCCCTTGCCGGCGCCACCGCCGCCTTTCGGCCGCTGGATCTGGTCGCCTTTCTGGTACTGCTCGTTGCCCGGGCGGACCACTTCCCAGATACCGCCATGCGTATGGCCGAACGTGGGTTCGTTGATGTCCTTGACGGGAATGGATACTTTTTCGCCTTTCTCGACCTCGGTGATCGAGCGGCCCTTGATGGCGCGTTGTACGGCGTCCTTGATCTGGCCCTTGTAACGCCGCAAGAAGCGTTCGCGGTTGACCGCGGACTTGTTCTTGCCCTGCAGACGCCTGTCGATGAGGTGAGCCAAAATGCCTCCTGAAACTGTATGGGCGTTTATTGTTCCCCTCTCTCACGGTCAGGGTACTGCACGCCGCACACCTAGTCGCCCCTTCCCCTTCAAGGGGAAGGCCGGGATGGGGCCGGGTTTCGATCGCACTTCGGTGCATCGGAAACCCATCCCCGCCCTAACCCTCCCCTTGAAGGGGAGGGGACTCCAAGGTCTTGCAACCTGCAGCTCACCCTCGGCCTGAGGCACGAGAGGGGCTGTACTACATCACGACGACTTGCGGACCCGCAGGTACCACTCGCACAGCAGACGCACCTGCTTCGCGGTGTAACCCTTTGCCACCATGCGCGATACGAACTCCTGGTGCTTGTTCGCGTCGTCGGCGCTGGCCTTGGCGTTGAACGAGATCACCGGCAGCAGTTCCTCGGTGTTCGAGAACATCTTCTTCTCGATCACGGTGCGCAGCTTTTCGTAGCTGGTCCATGCCGGGTTCTTGCCGTTGTTCTGCGCGCGGGCGCGCAGAACGAAGTTGACGATCTCGTTGCGGAAGTCCTTCGGATTGGAAATCCCCGCCGGCTTCTCGATCTTCTCGAGTTCGCTGTTGAGCGCTTCGCGGTCGAAGCTCTCGCCAGTGTCCGGATCGCGGAATTCCTGGTCCTGGATCCAGAAGTCGGCGAACGTGACGTAGCGGTCGAAGATGTTCTGGCCGTACTCGGAATAGCTCTCGAGGTAGGCCGTCTGGATCTCCTTGCCGATGAACTCGACGTAGCGCTGCGCCAGGTACTCCTTGATGTACGACATGTACTTCTGCTCGGTCTCGGGCGGGAACTGCTCGCGCTCGACCTGTTGCTCCAGCACGTACAGCAGGTGCACCGGGTTGGCCGCGACTTCGGTGTTATCGAAGTTGAAGACGCGGGAGAGGATCTTGTACGCGAAGCGGGTCGACAGGCCGTTCATGCCCTCGTCCACGCCGGCGTAGTCGACATACTCCTGGCGCGACTTCGCCTTCGGGTCGGTGTCCTTCAGGTTCTCGCCGTCATACACCTGCATCTTGGAGAAGATGCTGGAGTTCTCCGGTTCCTTCAGGCGCGACAGCACC
>NZ_DASRXF010000201.1:0-16456 GCF_035654295.1 Noviherbaspirillum sp.
CGATTGAGGATGAAGGGAGAACCAGGCGGGCAAGAGAGGTTGAAGCCCGCCGGTAAAAGATTGGGCCTCTAGCTCATGCTTGGTTAGAGCAGCGGACTCATAATCCGTTGGTGCCGTGTTCGACTCACGGGAGGCCCACCAATAAAAAAGGGGTTACGTTTCGGCGTAACCCCTTTTTTCATGCAAGCTTGTCCAGCCTTCTCGCGGGAACCCCTACGTAAGTGCCCGCTAATTCGAGCTGGCGCACCACCACGCCGCCGGCCCCGATCGTGATTTCACTGCCGACATGCGCGCCGTCGATCACGGTGGCCCCCGCGCCGAGAAACACGAAGTCGCCCAACCGCACCCGCCCCGCCGCGGTGGCATTGACCGATACGTGGACATAATCGCCCACAACACAGTCATGCTCGACAATGGCACCGGTGTTGATGATCGCGCCCGCTCCAATGCGCGCCAGGGGCCCGACATGCGCATGATGGGCAACGAAGCTGCCCTCGCCAATGACGGAGCCGGCGCCGATGCTCGCCGTCGGCGCGACCAGGGTCGCGAGCGGCCAGCCCGCTTCACGGATCGATGCAATCTGGCGTGCGCGCGCATGGTTGTCGCCCGACGCTGCCAGGCACTGCCAGCCCGCCGGGAAAGTCTCCGGCAATTCGCGCAGCACAGGATGCCCGAGGAAGGTTTCCCCTTCCCGCGCATTGCCGTCGATGAACAGAAGCTTCCTGCATCCCGCGGCCAGCGCGACATCGGCAACGCTGCGCGCATGCCCGCCGAATCCGAAGATCACTAAGCCCTGGCCCGTGTACATTGCGCTTCCCCTTGCTCGGTTGAGATGGAATCAAGTATGTCGATGGTTTCGTCGACGACATCATGCCATGCCCGCTGCGCGAGCTTGTCGTAGAACGGCTTTTGCCGCTCATACAAGACGGGCAGGTTGGTGAGGCACCATTCGATGCGTTCGGCCATGTCGCGCCAATCATAGGGATCGAAGAGCATCATTTCCTGCAGCGCGGGATCGGTGATCACTTCTTCGGTCACCGGGATGCGCGCCATGACGACGGGGGTGCCCACGGACATCGCCTCTGTGAAGGTGAACGGACAGCCGCCTTCGCTCAGGCTGGGGTTCACGGCGAGGTCCGCCAGCCGGTAGCATGCCGCCAGTTCCTGCGCGCTCAGGCCGTGCAGGCAGAGCACATCGTTTTCCAGATGATGCGACTGGATGAACTCTTTCAATTCCGGCAGGCCGTTGGGGTTGCCGGTGAGGATAAGCTTGTGGGGCAGGTGCCGCCGCTTCAGCAAGTGCTCGTAGGCGCGCAGCAGCGAGAGCACGTTCTTGTTCGGCCGGAACTGGCTGGCATAGAACATGAAGCGGACATTGCCGCTGCCGAAGATGCGCGCGTCGCCGTAGTTGATCGCTTTCAGCAGGGCGGTGCGGAAAAGGTCGATGCACAGCGCGGTTGTCGCGGCATCGTTATCCGCGAAACCGGACACGGTGATCAAGTCGTCGACCCGATTGGCGCCGTGCGGCACGACCCACACATTCTCTGGTTCCACGTTGTAACGCTGGACCAGCGTGCGCCATTTGACGTCTTCGCTGTACGTCACGAAATACTGGCCGCCTTCGACCGCGCTTTCCACGCGCTTGAAGTTTTCGAGGAAGCGCTCGCCGCCGACCGGCGCAAAGCCGACCGGAAAATCGGTGAGGACGACATCCGGCACGCACATGAGGCGCGGCGCGGCGATGTCGTTGAAGCGCGGCCAGAACGCGGTGGGGCTGAACCAGGCGGCAATATCCGTGCGTGTGCGGATGAGATCGTCGAGCAGCGTGGCTTCCGCTTCCTCCATCGCGTTGTACAAGCGCACGATGAAGGGATAGCTTCCCGGGCGCTCTGCAATCTTGCCGAGCGAGCCGTTCCGCGTCTGTGCGGCGGGTTCGCGAGGGCGCACGCGTTCTTCCACCAGGCGCCTTGCCTTGCGCATGGCACGCCTGAGCAAGAGCAGGAACACGCCGAGCGCGATCAGCGGCGACGCCAGCAAGCCCAGGAGCGCTGCGCCGCCGAGGCTGCGCGTCTGCCCGAGGTAGCGTTCGACACGCCGGACGACCTGCGATCTCAGCTTGCGCAGCCGGGCGCGCAGTCCGTCCTCTTTCTTGCGCACCTCCTTCTTGCCGCGCAACGCAACGAGCTTTTGATGGGCGATGAGCAGCAAGGGCTTGCGCGCGGGGGCAAGGATCTCGAAGTCTTCCTGCTGCAGCCCGCTCGCTTCGAACAGCTGGTTCAGGTTGTCGCGGGTCCAGCTCGGGCAGGCGATGACGAAGCGCACATCGCCCCGCTGCCGCGCGCCCTTGAGGAATTCCGCAAGCAGGCGGCCCAGTCCCTCGGCCCGCAGGTCGACGGTGTGCGGATAGGCGAGGTAGATGCCGTAGGTCTTCACAGACATTCCTCCACCGCCTGCCAGTAGGCGCCGGCGAGCGCATCCACCGATTGGGATGCCAGCCGCTCGCGCGTGGGCAGCAAGGCCCGGCGTTCGTCCGCGGCGCGCTCCATGGCCTTGAGCTGGCGCGCCATGTCGCGCGGGTCATCGCTATCCATCCATGCGAGATGCAAGGCGAACTGCTCATCGATCTCGCGCATCGCCGGGTAGTCGCTGGATAGCGAAGGTACGCCGAGATGGGCGGCCTCGATGACCGAAAAGGTGCCGTTGTCGATGCGCGCGGGATGCCAGAGAAACTCGCTTCCGGCGAGCAGGTTGCGATAGGCGCGGTCGGGCATCTCGCCCAGCAGCTGGAGGTTGCGCTTGAGCAGCGGACTGTTGGAGGCCAGCGCGCGCAGGGGCTTCAGGTGCGGGAGATTGCTCTTCAGCAGGGTGTCCGTTCCCACGCCGGTCACGCGGCATGGCAGGGTACCGTCATATTCCTCGTAATACAGCTGGAGCGCCTTCACGGCGTTCTCGTGGTTCTTGTGTTGCGACAGGTTCGTCGTCCACAGGAAGTAACCCTGCCTTTTCCCCGGCGCAGGACGCACGGCGGAAAAGTCCGGCGCGAGCATCGGCAGCTTGCACACCTTCCTTGCGGGCAGACCGGCAAACTGCAGGGCATCCTGGCGCGTGAATTCGGTGGTCACGAATACCCGGTTGGCGCGGTGCGCGACATGGATGAAGCGGCGGTTGACCGGCTGCGGCAGGAATCCTTCGTAGCGTTGCAGGTAGTCATACACCATGACCACATACGGCCGCAGCGGCAGCACCGGATGATCGATGCGGTCCGAGACGATGACCCACAGGTCGCAATCCGCGAAATGGCGGACGCCGTCGTTGGGCACCTGGTAGTGCGGCGCCTCGACATCCTGCGGCAGGCCGGCATAAGCGAGTGCGCGGCGCGCCTCGTCCTCGGGCAACACCTGCCATTTGAACGGACGGCGCCGCACCGTACGTGGCAAGTCGGCGAATTCGTCCTCGGTGTAGATCTCGCGGTCGTCGAGGTGGCCCATCACCACTTCCACCTTGCGTCCGGCCTGCAATCCTCCCGCTTCGATGGCTTGCGCCAGCAGTTTTGCGCCGCGCAGACTGCCGCCGCGGTAGCCGGTCGGCACGATGACGGCGATGCGATGGCTGCGCACGAGGGGAACCACGTTGTCGCTGCGCAGGCTGCCAAGGATGCGCCGGAAACCGGCCTGCCAGGCGCCGATGCAATTCTCGGGTTTCATCGGCTCCAGCAGTTTCAGCTGGCTTTTGCGGATGGCGTCGATCAGGTCGCGGTCGTCGTCCAGGATGCGCCTGAGCTTGTCGCGTGCCTGCTCCACCGTCTTGCAGCGTCCGGGCAGCGATTCGCCGCCGAGTCTGTCCAGCATGCCGCCGGCCATGTACACCAGTGGCATCCCGGCGCGTATCGCTTCGAAGGGATGATAGTGGACGTGGTTGGGCTCGGTGCTGTGATAGAACATCACGCGCAGCTCGCGCATGTTGCGTTCGTGTATCTCGCGCGGCACGAAGCCCAGTACCTTTGGGTCAGCCACCTTGATGGGTTGCGCGCCGCCGATCACGTAGTCGAGCCCCGAAAAATCTTTCTTGAAAGTCTGGTAGATCGCCTTGAAGTACGGCGAGGTCTCGATACGCGGACAGACGAAGAAAATGCGCCTGTCGTTGCCGCGCCAGGCCTCCGGGACGACTTCGCCCTCCAGGCCGACAGGAAGGAAACATTCCCGGTTGCGCAGGAAGCCTTCTTCCGCATCCTTCAGGTGTTCGTATCCGGCGCCGAACCAGAAGCGCTTGCCCAGCCCGCGCAGCTTGTCGATGAAGGCCGGGCCCAGTTCCTCGCCGAGCAGCTGGGTGTAGGAATATCCCTTTGCCAGCCCGAATACGCGCAAGACCAGCGATCCCTTGAAATGCCGTACGCAGGCCTCGATCTGGCGCGGGAAAAAGCCGACGACCGCGATGCGGAAGTGCTGGTTGGCGATGGCCCAGGCTTGCGGGGAAGGGGATTCATACCAGTTCTGTGCATTGAGGACCTGCAAGTCGCCGTCGGGGATGCTCAGCGTTGCATCCAGCGATTCGTCCACGCTGGCCGACAGGTTGCCTTCGTCATACGGAAAACGCTTCGGGCAATACACTTCGGTGATGCCCAGCGCGCGCAGCTGTGCCACCTCGAAGCGGCGCAAGGTGGTGTGGTTGAGCAGCCAGAGGACGCGCACCGGGGGATTCATGACGTAATTCCATTGACCGCCTTGTAATGGTCGATGGCTTCAACAACCGGGCCGTCGAAGATCAGCTTGCCGTGGTCGAACACCAGGCCGCGTTCGCACAGCGAGCGCAGCGCGCCGAAGTCGTGCGAGGCCAGCACCAGGATTTCCGACTGTTCGATCAGCTTGGTGATTCGCTCTTTCGCCTTCGCCATGAAGTTCGCATCGCCCGCGCCGATCACTTCGTCGAGCAGCAGCACGTCCCCGCCGACTGCCGTTGAGATCGCGAACGCAAGGCGTACCTGCATGCCGGCGGAATAGGTGCGGATCGGATAGTCGATGAATTCCCCGAGGCCGGCAAATTCGACCACTTCGTCCTCGATCGCGCGCATGAATTTCGGCGACAGGCCCAGCAGCAGACCGCGGTACAGGACGTTTTCCCTGCCGGTGGCGTCCGGCTCGAAGCCGAGGCTCAGGTCGAACAGCGAGCGCACCGTTCCCTCAACGACGCGCGTCCCGCCGGAAATGGGATACAGGCCCGCAACCATCTTCAGGAAGGTGCTCTTGCCCGCGCCGTTGTGGCCGAGCAGGCCGACCCGCTCGCCGGCACGGATCTCGACGGAAATGTTTTTCAGCGCATGCACGTCCTGCACTGCCGCCGCCGGCTTGTCGCGCTTGAGCAGGCCGCCCAGCAGCGACTTCAGCGAGCGCTCCTTGAAGGCAACGGAAGCGTAGTGCAGGTTCACCTTGTCCAGGTAGATATGGTTCGCATTCATAGGTAGAAAATCACGCGCTTTTCGGCGGTGCGGCCGATCAGCCAGGTGAGCAAGGTCATCACCACGATGACCCCGGCGCAATAGGCAAAGTTGGTCGGCGTGGGCCATTGCCCGCGCAGCAATGGCGCGCGCACGATTTCGAGCATGTGGTAGACAGGGTTGTAGTCGACCAGCACGTGCAGGCCGCCGTTGCGGAACATGGAGGGCTCGAAATAGATCGGCGAGATCAGCCACAAGGTCTGGAAGGCGAGCGCAAGCGCGTGCGGGATGTCCCGGAACCGGGTGGCGACGTAGGCCAGCATCGTCGACAGCGGCCATGCCACCAGCGCAACGATGGGGTAGATCAGCAGGGCGGCCAGCCAGTGCCAGCCGAAGTGCTGCGGCATGATGATCAGTACCCAGACCACCAGCCCGAGACTGGCCATCGTCAGCACCAGCAGGTTCGACAGCGCGGTGCGCAGCGTGTAGATCGCCAGCGGATGGTGGCATTGCTTGATGTAGGCGTCGGCCTGGACGAAGGCGAGCGAGCCTCCGGTTGCGGTGGAGGTGATGAATTCCCAGAAGATCATCCCGGAGAGGATGAAGGGCGCGTACTCGGTGATGTTGGTGTTGAACAGGCGGCCGAACACGACGGCGAGCAGCAGGGTCATGCCGACCGGCTGCATGATGGACCAGAGCGCGCCGAAGAACGAGCGACGCCATCGGTAACGCAGGTCGGAGAGCGCGAGGTGGACCCAGAAGTAACGGGCATTCCAGATCCCCGAAATATAGGCGCGCGCCGGACTTTGTCGCTTGCGCGGCGGCGGCGCCACGCGCAGTTCCGCCGACGCAGCTCCGGGCTGCTGCAAGGGCGTGTCCAGCTTGCTTTGCATCCTGTTCACGTGCTTCACTTTCAGGCCGCTCGCAACGGCTCTCCCTTGTCCTGGTAGAACTGGCGGATCAAGCCGCAGATGTCATTCGCCTCGGCGCGCGTCAACCCCGGATAGCTGGGGAGGTTCAGCGCGCGGGCGCTGATGGATTCCGCCACCGGGAACGACAGTTCGGCGGCATAGGGCGGCAGCGTGTGGGCCGGATGAAATACGGGGCGCGTTTCCACGCCGCATTGCTTCAGGTAGCCGCGCAAGGGCTCGCGATCCCCGGCGTGCTCCAATGCGATCGAGCACATCCAGTAGGAATGCCGCGTCCCTTCGATCTCGTCGTGCGTGGTCAGCGGCATGCCTTTGAGGCCCTGTTTGTACCAGGCGGCGACCTGCCGCTTCTTCTCGATGATCTCGCCGGCCTGTTCCAGCTGCGCAAGACCGATGGCTGCGCAGATATTGGTCATGCGGTAGTTGTAGGCCACCACGTCGTGCCAGTATTCGCGCGTCGGCGAAACGCCCTGCGTCTTCAGGTGGTAGGCCTTTGCATGCAGCTCGGCGCTGCGGCTCACGACCATGCCGCCTTCGCCGGTGGTGATGGTCTTGTTGCCGAAAAAGCTGAAGGTGGCCACGTCGCCGAAGGTGCCGACATGCCGGCCCTTGTAATAGGTGCCGAAGGCCTCGGCGCAATCCTCGACGAGGTACAGGCCATATTCGCGGCACAGCATCTGCAGCGGATCCATGTCGCAGGGCAGGCCGTAGAGATGGACGACCATGATGGCGCGCGTGCGGCTCGTGATGCGCCGGCGCACATCTTCCGGATCGATCTGCCAGGTGTGCGGCACCGAGTCTGCAAACACAGGGACAGCGCCGGCCTGCACCACGGCGTTGGCCGAAGCGACGTAGGTCAGCGTCGGCACGATCACTTCATCGCCGGGTTGCAGCCCCAGCGCGGTCAGGGCGAGGTGGAGCGCGACGGTGCCATTGCAGACGGTAGTGGCGTGATTGGCGCCGATGAAGCGCGCGAATTCACTCTCGAAGCGGGAAATGAATTCGCCCTTGGAAGAGATCCACGTCGAATCCAGGCACTGGTTGACGTACTCTTTTTCGCGTCCGGTCAGGTACGGTTGGTATACGGGAATCATGTGCGGTCGTAGAGGTGGGTGCACACAAGAGAAACGCGTGGACCGGAGCGCTATCGCGGATTGCCGGCCAGGCAGTGTGCTGGTTGCACAACTTTGCCATCCGGCTCTCGGCGGGACGATGCGAAAAATCAAAGCAGCATGTTGACGCTTTGTCAGTGCGGGAAAGAGGATATCCGCGCGTCAATGAAATCAATAGCGGATGTCATTCCTGCGAAAGCAGGAATCCAAAGACGTGAAATACGCGCGGCGACTTTTGCCGGGATGACGGCGGCGCGAGCCCAGCTTTCAGCTGCGCGTCAGCACATAGATGCCGAGGAAGATGAGAAAGATGCCCGCGATCCGTTGCACGCCCATTCCTTCGCCGAGCAGCAGCCAGCTCGCCAGCGCGACGAGCAGGAACGTGCCGCCGGCCATCGTGGGCGAGGCGACCGACAGCGGATTGACGGCATACACGCGCACCATCAGCACGAAGGCGAGGCCGTACAGGAACACGGCGCCGAACAGCCAGGGCGAGAGCCACGATTGCCAACCCGTCCCGGCCGCGCCCGTCGTGCCCGCCTGCTTGACGGAAAGCTGGGCGATGACATTGCAGAGGACGGCAATCAGGGCAATCAGCGGTTCTTTCATGGCGCGGGTTCTTTCGGCGTGGAAGGACGGACGGGATGATACCGCGATCCCGCAATTTTCCCGTCCTGGAATAGAAAAATTGCCGTGTCGGCAGTTCTTTTGCCGAGGCCGCTGCAATCTTTTCCGCTACCGGCGGTCACAGCAGGACGCCTCAAGGGCAAATCTGCCGGACGGCAACGAAATCCCGAAAAATCAACGATGTACAGATGCAGGCGTATAATGGAAGGTTGTTTTTGAAAATGCGTCATGCGGACGCCCGGACGTCCGCGCACCAGTATTGCGCACCTGTACCGCGCACTTGTAATTGACAGCCCTTTGCGGGCTACATGAAAGCACTATGCCAGACACCCAGCCAGCCACTTCGCAAACCGCCGCCGTACGCTTTGAAGACTTCGGGCTTTCGGCCGATATTTTGCGAGCGCTTGCCGACCAAGGTTATGTCCATCCGACGCCGATCCAGGCCGAAGCCATCCCCATCGTGCTGCAAGGGCGCGACGTGATGGGCGCCGCCCAGACCGGCACCGGCAAGACCGCCGGCTTCTCGCTGCCCATCATCCAGCGCCTGCTGGCCCATGCGAACACCAGCGCGTCGCCCGCGCGGCATCCCGTGCGCGCACTGATCCTCACGCCGACGCGCGAGCTGGCCGACCAGGTCGCCGACAACGTGAAGGCGTATTCGCGCCACACACCCCTGCGCTCCGCGGTCGTTTTCGGCGGCGTCGACATGACCCCGCAGACGGCGGCGCTGCGCGCAGGCGTGGAGATCCTGATCGCGACCCCGGGACGCCTGCTTGACCACGTGCAGCAGAAAACCCTGAACCTGTCGCAGACCCAGATCCTCGTGCTCGACGAAGCCGACCGCATGCTCGACATGGGCTTCCTGCCCGACTTGCAGCGCATCATCAACCTTCTGCCGAAGCAGCGGCAGAACCTGATGTTCTCCGCCACCTTCTCGCCCGACATCAAGAAGCTGGCCGGCAGCTTCCTGCAAAATCCGGTCACGATCGAAGTGGCGCGCAGCAACGCGACCGCCGACAACGTGACCCAGGTGCTGTACAAGGTCGAGGAAGAAGCCAAGCGCGACGCCGTCACCCACATCATCCGCGAGCGCGGGCTCAAGCAGGTCATCGTGTTCTCCAACACCAAGATCGGCGCTTCCCGCCTGTCGCGCCACCTGGAGAAGGAAGGCATCAAGGCCGCCGCCATCCATGGCGACAAGACCCAGGCCGAGCGCATGGCCGCGCTCGACGCGTTCAAGCAGGGGACCATCGAAGTGCTGGTCGCCACCGACGTTGCGGCGCGTGGCCTCGACATCGCCGAGCTGCCCTGCGTGATCAACTACGACCTGCCCTACAACGCCGAGGATTACGTGCACCGCATCGGCCGTACGGGCCGTGCCGGGGCATCGGGTGATGCGATTTCGCTCTTTACCGACAAGGAATCGCGCCAGCTGGCGGATATCGAGAAGCTCATCAAGCACAGCATCTCGCGCCTGCAGCTTTCCGGCTTCGTGCCGGCACGCTCGGCCGACCGCCGTCCGCGCTACGAAGAAAGCGACGAGCGCAACGTGCCGGCGGCACGCGGTTCGCAGTATGGCCGCGGCGCCTACGGGCAGCGCAAGGAAAAGATCGATCCCTGGTTCCTGAAGCCGTACGAGCCTGCCGCGCCGTCTCCCAAGCAGGAGGAGGCCGGCAACCAGGGCCCCGGCGCCAAGCCGCAGAAGACCAAGGTTGCCGCATTGCTCGGCGGCGTGCCGAAGCGCTAAAGGCCCTCAGGTCCTGAGGCGGGCAGCGGGTGTGCCTCTGCCCATGCCTGCGTCGCCCGTTCCCAGAACTCAGCAAGGGAAGCGGCCGGGCCGGTTTGCAGGCCCAGGAAGCCTGCGGCAGCCGTCAATTCATCCAGCGGGTGCGACAAGTCGAGTGCCCGCGCTCCCGTCTGCTTCGATAGTTTCTCTCCGAGCGCATTGGTCACCACCGGCACGTGCATGTAACTTGGCGTCGGCACGCCGAGCAGGCGTTGCAGGAAGATCTGTCGCGGGGTGGAGTCGAGCAGGTCCGCGCCGCGCACGACGTGGGTCACGCCCTGGTCCGCATCATCCACTACAACCGCAAGCTGGTACGCCCAGAAACCATCGGCGCGCTTGAGCACGAAATCGCCGACTTCCATCCCCAGCAACTGCGAGACCTTGCCCGCCCAGCGATCCTCGATGTCGATGCGGCCATCTTCGCCGTCCGGCACGCGCAGGCGAAACGCGCGCGCTGTCTTGCCCGGCGCCAGCCCGTTGCGGCAGGTGCCCGAGTACACCGCGGCGCCATCACTGGCAACGCCGACACGGGAATCCGCAATCTCCCGGCGCGTACAGCCGCAGGGATAGACGTGGTTGCCGAGCTCGTCCAGCGCTGCCTGGTACAAGCCCTTGCGGCGGCTCTGCCAGACCACCTCGCCATCCCAGCGCATGCCGAAGGCACGCAGGCAGGCGAGGATGTCTTCCGCGGCGCCCGGGACCACGCGGGCTTCATCGATATCCTCGATTCGCACCAGCCACTGGCCGCCGTTGGCGCGCGCATCCAGGTAACTTGCGATGGCAGCCACCAGCGAGCCCTTGTGCAAGGGCCCCGTCGGCGATGGGGCAAACCGGCCGGTATATGACGTCATGCTTGTTCAGGTGTTGAATAAAGCGTGAGTGTACGTCCGGGTGCCGCCGCTTGTCAGGTCAGGAAGCTTGCTCGGCGCTGCGTGTCGCGGTGAAAATGACGCCCCACGGCGTTTCGGGGCACACCGACTTGGTCAACTCCCAGCCGTGGCGCGCCATCAGTCCGCGGAAATACGTTTCCTTGAAACCCAGCTCCAGCCAGCCGTTCTTGCGGATCGCCCACAGCGATTCGCCGTCCAGCCGCAAGCCCCAGGGAATGGGGAAATCGTCGGTGATCGGCTCGGCCGCGAAGATGGCTTTCCCGCGCGGCGCGATCACGCGGTCGAGGCCGGCGATGAGCGCCTGGTGATCCGAGCAGTGATGGAAACATTCGAAGAACAGCACCGCGTCGAACTGGCGATCGAAGCTGTGGATCATCGAAAAATCGCCCTGCAAGGCGTTCAACTCCAGCGACTTCCGGCGCGCCCTTTCCCGGATCAGGTCGACGAAGTTCTGCTCGATGTCCACCGCCGTCACGTCATAGCCCATGCGCGCCAGCCAGAGCGTGGTATTGCCCCAGCCCGGCCCGAATTCCAGGATGGAACTCTTGGGCGGAAGGTTGAGTGTACGGATCAAATGTCCGATGCTGATGATATGGTTGCCGACAGTCTGGGGGCTCTCGGTGAAGAACGGGAAGGGGCGCGATGCCGCGCTCTGCACGTCGAATGCCGATACCTCGTTGGACACGGCGTACGGCTTGCCGTGCAGCCACTCGTATAGCTTCATCTGCGAGGCGCGATATTCCGGGGAATCCGGATCGGCGGGCAGCTCCAGCGGGAATTGCATGTGGAATTGCGTGAAGCCGCGGCGCAGTTCGTCGTCGGAAATCGTGGCCGCCTTGTCCAGCATGCGCAGCATCTCGTCGACCTCTTCCAGATTGGAAACGACCCTCGGGCCGGGTGCAGGTGCAGGTGCAGGTGCAGGTGCAGGTGCAGGTGCCGCGGCCGAGGTGTCATGCTCTACCTCGGCCGCGGGGCCGAGTGCCTTTGCCTTGAGCCGGGCTGCGAATTGCGAACGCCGGATGGAGAGAGGCACATAAGGCCATATTTTGCGCGCTGCGCCGAACAGGAAAGGCGGCATCATGGGATATTTGTCGAACGAAGGGTTTGAACGGATGTTTAGGGCGAAACCAGTAAGCCTGCATGACTATTTGGCAACAGATGTTGCGAAATGTCAAACTTGTTACTTTCCGTAAACGAATGCATCCAGACAACCCGCAGACGGGAGTCCTGTATACTTCGACTCTTTTGGCCGGCGCGCCTACCAGGCGGCGCCCGCGCGTTGCACGCCTCCTATCAATATGCTGTCACCCAATAATCCCGAACTCGATACCGACCTTCTTACCCAAAAGCTGAAGACCGTCGCAGAGCACCGCTACCGCGCCCAGCCGCTGTTCATCAAGCCCAAGGCCGTCGAGTTCACCCCCGGAGTCGGATACACATACCAGACCACGGGCGTGCGCGCACTGATCAAGCGCATACCCGTGCTCGGCCCCTTCGCCGTTGCTGTCAACCGCAAGTTGCGGCACATCAAGTCGCCCGGGCTGACGTGGAAACAGCGGATCATGCTGGCTCCGGTCCTGGGGCCGGGGATCCACATGGTCTACGCGCTCCTGCGCATCAACAAGATCCGGCACGAAATGGCGCAGCAGATGATCGAACTGCGCCAGATGCAGCAGACCAGCCATGCGCAAACCAACCAGCGTATCGACCAGATCCTGGCGCTGGACATCGAAAACCGCCTGCGCCGCTTCGACGCGCTGGATATCGGTACGCGCCTCAATCGTCTCGAAACGCTCGATATCGAGCGTCGCGTCGTCAGTCTGGAAGAAACAGTGCGCAACATGCTCGCAAACGACGCAAACCGGGAAAACAACCTTGCCGGGCTGCGCCAGGAATTGCGCCGCCACATGCAGGCCGTTGCGCTGTCGGCAGCGCCGCAGGCTGCGCCGGCAGCGCCTGCTCACGCTGTTACAGCTTCCGCTTTCGACGCCGACGCCTTCTACACCGAATTCGAGCGTGCCTTCCGCGGCTCCCGCGAAGACATCCTCGACCGTCTCAAGGTCTATCTGCCTTATCTTGAGCCATTAAGAGGCGACGCCGCGGCGCGCATCGTCGACGTTGGCTGCGGCCGCGGCGAGTGGCTGGAACTGCTCGGCAGCGAAGGCTTCAAGGCGCTCGGCGTGGACATGAACGCTGCGATGGTCTCCGCCTGCCGCGAGCGCGGCCTGGCCGCGGAATGCGACGATGCGATCGCCTACCTGCGCCGCCAGCCCGAAGGCAGCGTGGCCGCGGTCACGGGCTTCCACATCATCGAACACCTGCCTTTCGAAACCCTGGTCGCCCTCTTCGATGCCGCGCTGCATGCGCTGCGCAAGGACGGCCTCATCATTTTCGAAACGCCCAACCCGGAAAACCTCATGGTGGGTGCGTGCAACTTCTACACCGACCCGACCCACCTGCATCCGGTGGTGCCGGCGGTGGCGGAGTTCATGGTGCGCCAGCGCGGCTTTGCCCGCGCGGAACTGCTGCGCCTGCACCCGTACCCCGCCAACCTGCAACTGATCGAAGACAGCGACGTGGCGCGCCGCGTAAACCAAGCCCTGTACGGCCCGCAAGACTACGCGGTCATCGCCTGGAAGACTTATGCAAATTAAGGCAATTCATCAATACAGCCCTTCGTGCGCGCCGGGCGACGGCGTGACCAACGGCATGTTCTTTACGCGCCGCCTGCTGCGCGAGCTCGGTTTCGAATCCGAGATTTACAGCGACTACGTGCCCGAACCCCTGGCCGCCGAGGTGAAGACCCTCGGTCAGTTCAAGCCGCAGCAAGGCGACCTCCTGTTCATGCACCACAGCCTGGGCCAGGACAATGTCGCCTGGCTGGACAACCTGACCATTCCCAAGGTCATGGTCTACCACAACATCACGCCGGTGCACCTGCTGCCAGAAGAAGGCGAAGTGCGGCGCCTGAGCGTGCTGGGACGCCAGCAGCTGGTGCAGTGGGCGCCGGACTACATCGGCGCCATCGGCGATTCCGAATACAACAGCATGGAGCTGCGCGAGGCAAACTACCGCAACATCGAGACCATCCCGCTGCTGGTCGATGCCGACATGATCCGCCATGCGCCCTGGGACCCGACGTCGGTGGCGTCGCTGCACGATGCGGTCAACCTGCTGTTCATCGGCCGTGTCTGCGAAAACAAGCGCCAGCTCGACCTGCTCGAAGTGTTGGCCGAGCTGCTGCACTACGCCGACCAGCCGGTGCGCCTCATCCTGGCGGGCGGCATCAGCAGCTACAGCTACCAGGAACGCATCCTCAAGCGCATCCAGGAGCTGGGCCTGGAAGGCAACGTCCTGATCGCGGGCAAGGTGCCCAACGAAACCCTGTTCGCCCTCTACCGCGTGGCCGATGCCTTCGTCTGCATGAGCGAGCACGAAGGTTTCGGCATGCCGCTGATCGAGTCCATGCTGTTCGACGTGCCGGTAGTGGCGCGCGGCTTGAGCAGCATTCCATACACCATGGGCGAGGGCGGACTGATCCTCAAGAGCGGCGACCCGCGCGAGGCGGCCACCGTCCTGCATACGCTGCTATCCGAGCCCGGCCTGCGCCGGCGCGTCATCGCCGGCCAGCGCCGCAACGCGGAACGCTTCGATCCCGACCATCTGCGCCGACAGCTCGCCAACTACCTCAAGTCGCTGGACATCGAATGCCCGAAACCGCCCGCGCCGGCGGATACCGCGCCGCCCAAGCCGTTCTGGCAGATCGAAGGCCCCTTCGATTCCAGCTACAGCCTGGCCATCGTCAACCGTGAACTCGGCCGCGCACTGAGCGCGCGCGGCAACGACGTCGGCCTGCGCAGCATGGAAGGCACAGGCGATTTCGCGCCCAACGCGGCTTTCCTCTCCGCCAACCCGGACTGCGCCGCCATGCACAAGCGCTCGCTGGAGGCGCACAACCCGCCCGACGTCGCGCTGCGCTTCTGCTATCCGCCGCGCGTGAGCGACATGCCCGGCCGCATCCGCGTCATGCACTCCTACGGCTGGGAAGAAACCGGCTTCCCGACGGACTACGTGAACGCCTTCAACCGCAAGCTGGACCTCGTGACCGTGCTGTCGGGCGAAGTGGAAAAGATCCTGCGCGACAACGGCGTGCGCATTCCGATGGCGGTGACCGGCGGCGGCGTCGACCACCTGCTGCAGGTGAAGCCGCAGGCGCCCGACCTGAAGATGAAGCGCTTCCGCTTCCTGCACGTATCCTCGTGCTTCCCGCGCAAGGGCGTCGACGCGCTGCTGAAGGCCTACGGCAAGGCGTTCCGCCAGAGCGACGATGTGTCGCTGGTGATCAA
This sequence comes from Noviherbaspirillum sp., assembly GCF_035654295.1. Taxonomy (GTDB): domain Bacteria; phylum Pseudomonadota; class Gammaproteobacteria; order Burkholderiales; family Burkholderiaceae_D; genus Noviherbaspirillum. The sequence goes on from NZ_DASRXF010000201.1 coordinate 15,122, forward strand.
GACCTTCCCCAATCCGCACAACGATGTCGAGCAGCAGCTCGCGCGCCTGCGCAAGGAAGATCCGCAGTACCCGGACGTGGTGCTCGTCAACCGCGATTGCTCGCAGGAAGAACTGGTCGGTCTCTACCAGGCGTGCCACGCCTTTGTCGCGCCCAGCCGCGGTGAAGGCCTCGGCCTGCCGATGGCCGAAGCGATGCTGTTCAACCTGCCCGTCATCACCACTGCATGGGGCGGCCAGACCGACTTCTGCGACGACAGCACCGCGTGGATGGTCGACTTCCAGTTCGCCAAGGCCGATACGCATCTCGGCATGGCGCATTCCGTCTGGGCCGACCCCGACGTCGGCCATCTCGCGCGCCTGATGTCCGACGTGCACGGCGCGACCGACGAGGAGCGCCGCAAGCGCACCGTGCCGGCGCGCGAACGCGTGCTGCGCGACTACACCTGGGACCGCGTTGCCGAACGCACGGAAGAAGCGATTACGGCGCTCGTCGGCCAGCCGGTGTTCCGAAGCGAAGACCCGATCGGCTGGGTCAGCACCTGGAACACGCGCTGCGGCATCGCCACCTACACGGCTTTCCTGTCGGTGGCGCTGACCTCCGACCGCATCACCATCCTCGCCAACCGCAATGTTGACCGCCTGGGCGAGGACGGCGCGAACGTCGTGCGCTGCTGGAGCACCGACCGCAGCGAAACCCTGGACGACCTGTACGACACCATCATCGCGCGCGGCCTGCGTGCGGTGGTGCTGCAGTTCAACTACAGCTTCTTCACGCTGCCCGCGATGGGCCGGCTCATCCACCGGCTCAAGGATGCCGGCATCGGCGTCCACTGCTTCTTCCATTCCACGCGCGACGTCATGCATGGCGACCAGCTGCTCTCGCTGTCGAGCATCGCGGATGCCCTGGCGCGCGCAGACCGCCTCTACGTGCACGGCGTGCAGGACATGAACATCCTGAAAGGCTTCGGTCTGTCGCGCAACCTCGTCTTCTTCCCGCATGGCGTGCTGCCGATGCTGCCATCCCTCTCGCAGGAAGAACGCGTCGAGCGCGGCCTGGAAGGCAAGAAAGTCATCGCCGCCTACGGCTTCCTGTTGCCGCACAAGGGCGTGCGCCAGCTGATCGAAGCGTTCGCCCAGCTTGCCAAGCGCAATCCCTCGTTGCATCTCCTGCTGCTCAATTCGCTCTATCCGTACATCGATTCGGAACTCGAAAAACAGGCCTGCGACGCGCTAATCGAAAAACTCGGCATCGCCAACAAGGTAACCTTCATCACCGACTTCCTGCCGGAAGCGGAATGCCTGGCGCGGCTGCAGACCGCCGACCTGATCGTCTA
>NZ_DASRXF010000202.1:0-3810 GCF_035654295.1 Noviherbaspirillum sp.
GTTCGTCGGCGGCAGGACCAACCTCTGCCACAATGCGGTGGATCGCTGGGCCGACAAGCAGGGCGACAAGCCGGCATTGATCGCCATCTCCACCGAGACGAACACCGAGAAGGTCTACAGCTTCAAGGAACTGCAGACGGAAGTGATGCGCGCCGCCGCGATGATGCAATCGCTCGGCGTCGGCAAGGGCGACCGCGTGCTGATCTACATGCCGATGATCGCCGAGGCTGCATTTGCGATGCTCGCGTGCGCGCGCATCGGCGCGGTGCACTCGGTGGTGTTCGGCGGCTTCGCTGCGAACAGCCTTGCCACCCGCATCGACGACGCGAAACCGAAACTCATCGTCTCGGCGGACGCCGGTTCGCGCGGCGGCAAGGCGGTGTCCTACAAGCCGCTGCTCGATGAAGCGATCGGCCTCGCGCAGCACAAGCCCGCTCATGTCCTGCTCGTCAACCGCGGTCTTGTACCGATGGACCTCGTCGCCGGCCGCGATGTCGACTATTCGACGCTGCGTGAGCAGCACCTCAAGGCCGAGGTGCCGGTCGAATGGCTCGAGTCGAACGAGATGTCCTACATCCTCTACACCTCGGGCACGACCGGCAAGCCCAAGGGCGTGCAGCGCGATGTCGGCGGTTACGCAGTGGCGCTGGCCTCGTCGATGAAGCACATCTTCTGCGGCAATCCCGGCGAAACCTATTTCTCCACCTCCGACATCGGCTGGGTGGTCGGCCACTCGTACATCGTCTACGGCCCGCTGATCGCCGGCATGGCGACCATCATGTACGAAGGCTTGCCGATCCGCCCTGATGCGGGCATCTGGTGGAGCATCGTCGAGAAGTACAAGGTCACGCGCATGTTCTCCGCGCCGACCGCGGTGCGCGTGCTGAAGAAGCAGCCGCCGGAGTTCATGAAGAAGTACGACCTGTCCTCGCTCAAGGCGCTCTACCTCGCCGGCGAACCGCTCGATGAGCCGACCTCGCAATGGATTTCTTCCGAGCTTGGCGTGCCCATCATCGACAACTACTGGCAGACCGAAACCGGCTGGCCGATCCTGACAGTAGCGCGCGGCGTGGAAAACACCGCGACGCGGCTGGGCAGCCCCGGCGTGCCGATGTACGGCTACAACGTCAAGCTGCTCAACGAATCGACGGGCGAGATGTGCGGCGCGAACGAGAAGGGCGTGGTCGTGATCGAAGGGCCGCTGCCTCCGGGCTGCATGCAGACCGTGTTCGGCGACGACGAGCGTTTCGTGAAGACTTACTGGTCCAACTTCAAGCAGCAGGTGTATTCCACCTTCGACTGGGGCATCCGCGATGCCGACGGCTACTACTTCATCCTCGGCCGCACCGACGACGTGATCAATGTCGCCGGCCATCGTCTCGGCACGCGCGAGATCGAGGAAAGCATCTCCAGCCATCCGAACGTCTCCGAAGTTGCCGTGGTCGGTGTTGAAGACAAACTGAAGGGCCAGGTAGCGGTCGCCTTTGCGATCCTAAAAAATGCCGACGCGGCAGCCACGCCGGAAGGACGCAAGGCGCTGGAGACGGAAGTGATGGCGGTGGTGGACAAGCAACTGGGTGCGGTGGCACGCCCGGCGCGCGTGCACTTCGTCAGCCTGCTGCCCAAGACGCGCTCCGGCAAGCTGCTGCGCCGTTCCATCCAGGCGCTGTGCGAAGGACGCGACCCGGGCGACCTCACCACCATCGAAGACCCGGCTTCGCTGCAGCAGATCAAGACTGCGCTGTCGGCGTAAGTTGTCGACTGCCCGGTGCCTTCGGGCATCGGGCGCCTTAGTCGCCTTAGTCGCCTTAGTCGCCTTACTCGATGGTTGCGATGACCGGTGTGTGATCCGACGGCTGCTCCCACTTGCGCGGCACCTTGTCGATCTCGCAGGCTCTGCAGCGTGAGGCCAGTGCGGGCGACAGCAGGATATGGTCGATGCGCAGGCCCATGTTGCGGCGGAAGGCCATCATGCGGTAATCCCACCAGCTGTACATCTTCTCCGGCTGCTCGAACAGCCGGTAGGCATCCTTGAACCCGAGATCGAGCAGGCGGCGGAATTCCGCCCGTTCCGCCTCCGAGCACAGCACCTGGCCTTCCCAGGCCTTCGGATCGTGCACATCGCGGTCTTCCGGCGCGATGTTGTAATCGCCCAGCAGCGCCAGGCTCTCGTGAGTCTTCAATTCATCCGCCAGCCAGCCGTGCAGCGCATCCAGCCATTTCAGCTTGTACTGGTACTTGTCCGAACCGACCGCCTGGCCGTTCGGAATGTAGGCGCAGACGACGCGCACGCCTTCGATGGTGGCGGCGATGATGCGCTGCTGTTCGTCCTCGTAGCGCGGATTGTTGCGCGTGACCTCGCCCATCGCATGCTTCGACAGGATAGCGACGCCGTTATAGGTCTTCTGCCCGGTGAACACGGCCTGATACCCGGCGGCCTCGATCTCGGCCTGCGGAAACTTGTCGTCGGTGAGCTTGGTTTCCTGCAGGCAGAGGACATCGACGGGGTTTTCACCCAGCCATTGCAGTACCTGCGGCAGGCGGACTTTCAGGGAATTGACGTTCCAGGTGGCGAGTTTCATTGAGGACGTTGAATAGTGATCTGCATGGTGTGCCCGATTCTAGCGTATGTCCGCATAATGCATAGAGGACTGTAATGTCCGGATAATCCATCGAGGACTTTAGGGTGGGTAGAGCGAAGCGAAACCCACCGAACAACTCCTGCTGTTCGCATGGCGGGTTTCGCTGCGCTCTACCCACCCTACGATCCGAATCATGGCGCCGAGGAACGCGCCCCGTCCACACTGTTCGTTTCGACTTTCCCCCTGCCTTGCAGCCACAGCATGATCAACCAGCAGATCAGCGCCCAGCCCGCCCCGACTGCCCAGCCGGCGAGCACATCAGTTGGCCAGTGCACGCCGAGATACACCCGGCTGACGCCGACCGCCATGGTGAGCAGGCTGGCTGCGGCGAGAAGATAGATCTTCACGCGCACGTCCCGCTCGGTGCGGGCAAGCAGCGCACCGAGCGTCAGGTAGACCACGGCCGACAGCATGGCGTGGCCGCTGGGGAAGCTTTGCGTGTACACGGCCGTCACGTGCGGCACGAGGTCCGGCCGGGGACGCCCGAATCCCCACTTGAGCAGGTGGCTGAGTGCGATGCCGCCGATGATGGAGACGAGCACCATCCATGCCGCGCGCCGCTTTCCGGTGAGGAACAGGAATCCGGCCACGAGCGCGGTGACGGTCGTGAGCAAAGCTACTCCGCCAAGTGCGGTGAAATCCCGCATGATGCTTTCGAACCACGCCGGGCCGAGCGGGTCGGACAAGTCCGACCGGTTGCGGAAGGCGAGAAGGATGGCGGTATCGAAGGCGACGGTATCGCCTTCGCTGACATCGTCGGCGATTTCGACGAAGGCAAACAGCGAGGCCGCCGAAATGAAGGCGGCGAGGAGCACGGACTTTTCCGCCGTGCTCACGCGCCGGAGCAGACCAGACAGGTTGAACGAGACTTTCTTTAGCCGGTTCGGCAGCTGTTCCATGTTTTTCCCTCGCGCATGCTTGTTATCTTGATCGCGCGAGGGAAAAACAGTTTCATTTAGCGGCTTGAGGGAAAGCTGAACATCGCCCGGCCCGGGTCGTTGGATGCCGGCCAGCGCTGAGTGATGGTCTTGCGGCGGGTGTAGAAACGCACGGCATCTGGCCCGTAGGCATGCAAGTCGCCGAACAGCGAGCGTTTCCAGCCGCCAAAGGAGTGGTAGGCGACCGGCACCGGCAGCGGGACGTTGACGCCGACCATGCCGACCAGGAT
>NZ_DASRXF010000203.1:0-45870 GCF_035654295.1 Noviherbaspirillum sp.
TGTTCTGGCCGCGCAGCGGGTTGACGCCGACGCCTTCGCGCCCGACGTTCCCGGTGGCCATCGCAAGGTTCGCAATGGCCATCACGGCGGTCGTACCTTGTGCGTGTTCGGTGACGCCGAGACCGTAATAGATTGCCGCATTGCCGCCCGTGGCGTACGTACGGGCAGCTTCGCGCAGCAGCCGGGCCGGTACCCCCGAGACGGCTTCGGTCGCCTCCGGCGCGTTTTCCGGCTGCGAGACAAACTGGCGCCATGCATGAAAAGCCTTGCCCTCGCAGCGCCCGGCGATAAACGCTTCGTCCAGCAGGCCTTCGACGACAATGACATGCGCGAGGGCGTTGAGGACGGCGACGTTCGTTCCGGGACGCAGCTGCAGATGGCAGGCCGCGCGCACATGCGGCGACTTCACCAGGTCGATGCGGCGAGGATCGATGACAATCAGCTTTGCGCCCTGGCGCAGCCGCTTCTTCAAGCGGGACGCAAAGACCGGGTGGCCGTCGGTGGGATTGGCGCCGATGAGCATGATGACATCGGCACGTTCCACCGATTTGAACGTCTGCGTACCGGCGGATTCGCCCAGGGTGTGCTTGAGCCCGTAACCGGTCGGCGAGTGGCATACCCGCGCGCAGGTATCCACATTGTTGTTGCCGAATGCCGCCCGCACCAGTTTCTGTACGAGGTAACCCTCTTCGTTGGTACAGCGCGAGGAAACGATCCCGCCAACCGAGTCGCGGCCGTATCCGGCCTGGATTCGCTTGAATTCGGAAGCAGCAAAATCGAGCGCCTCGTCCCAGGACACTTCGCGCCACGGCTCGGTGATCGCGTTGCGTATCATCGGCGTGGTGATGCGGTCGCGATGCGTCGCATAGCCCCAGGCAAAGCGCCCCTTGACGCAGGCATGGCCCTCATTGGCCTTGCCGTCCTTGTAAGGCACCATTCTCACGACCTGGTTGCCCTTCAATTCGGCTTTCAGTGCGCAACCGACGCCGCAGTAGGCACAGGTGGTGACGACGCTGTGTTCGCCCTGGCCGAGCCAGATTACCGACTTTTCCTGTAGGGTTGCGGTCGGACAGGCTTGAACGCACGCGCCGCAGGAGACGCACTCGGATTCCATGAAGGTGTCGGCCTGCCCCGCGGTAATGCGTGATGCAAATCCGCGTCCCGAAACCGTCAGCGCGAACGTTCCCTGGGTTTCCTCGCAGGCGCGGACGCACCGGTTGCAGACGATGCACTTGGCGGGATCGTAGGTGAAGTAGGGATTCGACTCGTCCTTTTTGTCGGCGAGGTGATTGGCGCCGTCTATGCCGTACCGCACCTCCCGCAGTCCGACGACGCCCGCCATGTCCTGGAGTTCGCAGTCGCCGTTTGCCGGGCAGGTGAGGCAGTCAAGCGGGTGGTCGGAGATATAAAGCTCCATGACCCCCTTGCGCAAGGATTGCAGCTTCCCGGACTGCGTGCGCACCTTCATGCCTTCTTCCACGACGGTGGTGCAGGATGCAGGGTAACCCCGCCTGCCTTCAATTTCGACCAGGCACAGCCGGCACGAACCGAATGCCTCGATGCTGTCCGTCGCGCAGAGTTTCGGAATATTGATGCCGCTTTCCGCCGCCGCGCGCATGACGGATGTGCCGGCTGGAACCGTGACCGCAATGCCGTCGATCTCCAGGTTGACCTGAATCGCCGATGAGCGCGCCGGGGTGCCGCAGTCTCGCGTCAGAACCGTTTCTTTCATGGCATTCGCCTCTCCATGTCGCGCCCCGAATCATCGCGGCGAAAGTCATCGGGAAAATGGTCCAGCGCAGAGAGAACCGGCAAAGGCGTCATGCTCCCCATTGCGCAAAGCGAGCCGTGCACCATCGTGTCGCAGAGATCGCGCAGGAGTTGAATCTGCTGCATGCTGCCGTTGCTGCCGTTGCTGCCGTTGCTGCCGATGATCTTGTCGATCACCTCCACGCCGCGGGTTGAGCCGATGCGGCAGGGCGTGCATTTGCCGCAGGATTCGATGGCGCAGAATTCCATCGCATAGCGCGCCAGGCGCCCGAGGTTCGCGCTGTCGTCATGGACGACGATGCCGCCGTGGCCCAGTACGGCGCCGATGGCGGAAAATGCTTCGTAGTCGAGCGGTGTATCCCAGCGCGATTCCGGAAGATAGGCGCCGAGCGGGCCGCCGACCTGCACCGCCTTGATGGGGCGGCCCGATGCCGTTCCACCCCCGTATTCGTATAACACCTCGCGCAGCGTGACACCGAAGGCTTTCTCGATGAGACCGCCGTGCTTGATGTTGCCGGCAAGCTGGATGGCGATGGTGCCGCGCGACCGGCCCATCCCGAAATCACGATAGAAGTCTGCTCCCCGGTGCAAGATGACCGGGACGCTCGTGAATGAAAGGACGTTGTTGACAATCGTCGGCTGATTGAACAAGCCGTGAACCGCGGGCAGCGGGGGGCGCGCCCTGACGATTCCGCGGTTTCCTTCCAGGCTTTCCAGAAGCGCTGTTTCCTCGCCGCAGATATACGCGCCGGCGCCCTTGCGCACCTCCAGGTCAAACTGCTTGCCTGAACCCAGGATATCGTCACCCAGGTAACCGGCATGTCTCGCGGTCTGGATTGCCGCTTCCAGCGTGGCCATGGCATGCGGATATTCGCTGCGGACGTAGAGGTAGCCCTTCGTGGCGGATACCGCCATGGCAGCGATCGTCATACCTTCGATGAGTGAAAAAGGATCGCCCTCCATCACGAGGCGGTCTGCGAATGTGCCTGAGTCGCCCTCATCGGCGTTGCACACCACGTATTTCCGGTCCGCGTTCGTATCGAGGACGGTTTTCCATTTGACGCCGGTTGGAAACGCGGCGCCCCCGCGGCCGCGCAAACCGGAGTGCGTCACCGTCTCGACGATGGCGGCCGGGGGCATGGCAAGTGCCGCGCGCAATCCCCGGTAGCCGTCGTGCCGAAGGTAATCGCTGAGCGAAAGCGGGTCCACCACGCCGTTGCGTGCGAAGGTAAGACGCTCCTGGCGCTTCATATATGGCAGCTGGTCTACCAGACCCAGCGAGAGGGGATGGCGTGTGCTGCCCAGATGAAAGCCGCTCGCGAACAAGCCGGGAACATCGGTCTCGCGCACCGGTCCGTACCCCGCGCGACCGGCGGGGGTGTCCACCTCCACCAGGGGTTCGAGCCAGAACATGCCACGCGAACCGGTCCGCACGATTTCCACGGGCACACCCAGGCGCTGTGCCTCGGACACGATCGCCTTGCGCACCTTCTCCGCGCCCAGCGCGAGCGCCGAGGAGTCGCGCGGCAAAAAGATTCGTACCGTCATAGGGTTTCCTGTCTGGCTTGGTCGAGGATTTCGGCAATGCGGTCAGGGGTGACGCGCACCCAAAGACGCTCGTCGACCGTCAGTGCCGGCGCAACGGCGCACTGCCCGAGACAGTAGACGGGCTCAAGCGACATCGAGCCGTCGGCAGTTTGTTCATGCATCCGGCAGCCGAGGATGCGTTCCGCTTCGGCAAGCACGCCGTCGGCGCCCATGCTTTGGCAGGCCTCAGCCCGGCAAATCCTCAGTTGATGTTGCGCAGGCGGCGTTGTCCGGAAGTCGTGATAGAAGCTGACGACGCCATGTACTTCCGCGCGCGAGCGATTGAAGGCGCCGGCAATCGCCGGAACGGCTTCGGGCGGTATCCAGCCGAGTGCTTCCTGGACCGCGTGCAAGGCTGGAACGAGGCCGCCGGGGATCGCCGATTTGTCCGCGGCGATGCGTACAACCGTTTTGGCGACAGGATCGGCGACAGTGCAGGGGAGTCGGCTATCCATGTCGGTCCCCGCCAGTGATATATGCATGAAAAAGCATATGAAATCCAGTTGTTGATTTGATTGGCCGCAGGCTAACATGCTGAAAATTCAGCTTCAATATGATTGAAACAGCATATGAAAATCGAAATTCGACCGGAATGGCTGCTGCGCCACGGCGACGGCACGACGATTTCGCTGCCCTTGCTCCTGCGGCTGTTGACGGAAATCCGCGACCAGGGAAGCATTGCCAGCGCGGCGCAGACAGCCGGACTGTCTTATCGCTATGCGTGGGGCTTGCTGAAAGAGTTCGACGAACGGTTCGGCGCCGCATTGGTGCAAAAGTCGCGCGGACAGGGCACGCGCTTGTCGCCGCTTGCCGAGAAGCTGATCTGGGCCGACAAGCGGATTGAAGCGCGTCTCTCGCCATTCCTTGAAACCCTGGCTTCGGAACTGGAGCGTGAACTCGCGACCGTGCTTGCCGAGGAAAGCCCCGCTCTCCGGCTCACCGCATCTCATGGGTTCGCAGTCGACGCCCTCGTCAGGAAGTTCAGTGCGGGCGATATCGTGGTTGACCTGAAGTACCGTGGGAGCACGGAAGCGGTTGCCGCGCTCGCCCGCGGGGAATGCGACCTGGCGGGATTCCACCTCCCGGTCGGGGAATTCCGGAGAGCCGCCGCACAGCAGTACCTCAAATGGCTGGATCCGAAGCGCCACGTCCTCGTGCACCTCGCATACCGGACGCAGGGCCTGTTCGTCGAGAAAGGCAATCCGAAAGGCATCACGTCGCTTCGCGATCTTGCGCGGACCGATATCCGCTTCGTGAATCGCCAGGCCGGCTCGGGCACGCGGGTACTGCTCGAACTACTGCTGGCGAAGGAGAAAATCAGGACGGCCCGAGTGCCGGGCTATGAAAGCGCGGAGTTTACGCACGCCGCCGTGGCTGCATTTGTTGCGAGTGGCATGGCAGATGTGGGGTTCGGTGTCGAGACTGCCGCACGCCGCTTCAATCTCGACTTCCTCCCGGTGGTGCGCGAACAGTATTTTTTTGCGGCCGAGCGCAAGCAGCTGGACGACCCGCGGCTTTCCCTTGCGGTGAAACTGATGGCAAGCGATGAAATCCGTCACGCGATCAGCGCTCTGGCCGGTTACGACGGCGCGCTGTCGGGGACGGTGATGGAGCTGGACGATGCGGCCGCCGCAGCATAGGACAGCACCGGGCAAGGCCGATGAATGCCCCATGTGCGTGGTACCATTTTCGACCGGGTTCGGCAACGCTGCACCCCTCCCGGTGCGGCGAACCTGACTACTTGAGCGCGATATGAAACTGCCTCCCCTGAACGCATTGCGCGTCTTTTACGTACTGGGCCAGACCACGAGCCTGCGCCGCGCCGCGGAAACGCTGTGCGTGACCCACACGGCAGTGGTCCGGCAGATCAAGGAGCTGGAGGCATGGTTCGGCGTCAAGCTGGTATCGACAACGGTACGCGGCACCGAGCTGACGGCGGAGGGGCGGCGCCTCTACACCTTCGTCGCTGAAAGCTTCAAGCTCCTGGCGCAGGGAACGGAGGAGATCAAGCCTTCCCGCCAGACCAAGGAGCTGCGGATCTGGGCGATGCCCGGTTTCGCCACGTTCTGGATTCTTCCGCGGCTGGGATCCTTGCAGGAGGCCTTGCCAGGGGTGGCGATATCGCTTCTCCCGACCGAACAAACGCCCTCCTTCTTCGACAACGAGGTCGATGCCGTGGTGCGTTACGGCTGCCCCACCGCGCGCGATCTCTCGAACCACCTGATCCTGAGACCGCGCCTGATCGCGGTGGCGTCGCGGGCGTGGGTGGAAAAGCATCCGGAAATACGCCAGCCCAAGGACCTGCTGTCCGTGCCTCTCATCCACGAGCGTTACCAGGAAGACTGGCAAAACTGGTTCGATGCGCTGGGCATCAAGAACTGCGGCCACTTGAACGGGCCCCGCGTCGGCGTGTCGACCGCAGTGCTCGAGGCGGTGCACCGGGATCAGGGTCCCGGCCTTTTTCCCGACGTTTTCAACGTGCAAAACATGCGCGGCGGCCTGCTGCAGGTCGTTCCCGATGCGCCCCGCATCGGCGGCTACTACTTCGTCACCAGAAGCGATCGCGAGAATGAGCCGCGCATTGTGCGGCTGCGGGAGTGGCTGATGGAAAATCTCAAGGACGCCTGAGTCCTCTCTGCATTTCCCCCTCTGCATTTCCCCCGAAATCGTCACCTCGATTGCCCCGCCCGCACTGGGCCGGGTGTGGTGACTTTTTCGTTCGTCCAAGCCCCTCGGTGGAAACTTTTTGAGACCGCCCGGGTGAGAATTTTGTGCCTTACTGACACATCTTCCTGTTGCTAGCATGGTCTTGCTGCAACACGACTGGCGAATGAACTTACTGCATTTTCAGAGTTGAGGACGACACGCTTTCGATTCATTCCCGCGAGTGTCGTGATTGCGGCGAGGCTTCCGATAAACCAAATAATCCGTGCGCCCGGCGAATGCCGCAATGCGTAACGGAAAACAACGATTAAAGGTGAATCCATGCGAAAGCTTGCTTGCTTGCTCCCGCTATTGCTTACTTCCGGGGCAGCTTCAGCGCAATCCAATGTGACAGTGTATGGCCTGCTCGATGTCGCCGTCAGCGTGACAGACGCCGGCGGCGCCGCGCTCCGGCAAAAGGAAATGACTTCCGGGGTAGGGCTCGGGAGCAGAATCGGATTTCGGGGCACCGAAGATCTGGGCGGGGGCCTGAAGGCGAATTTCGTTCTTGAGAACGGATTCAACCCCGACACGGGAACGATCGGCCAGGGCGGCGTGCTGTTTGGCCGTCAGGCATGGGTGGGCCTGGCATCGTCCTCGCTCAGTGTTTCGTTCGGACGCCAGTACTCGCCCATGCTGCTGACCCTGGCAACCACGGATCCCGGCAGCCAGGGCTACTGGGGCAACAATCAGGGAACGGGCAACGCGCTGTATCAAAGTCCCGGTTCGGGCGCCGGATCAGGCGGACACCAGGCGACGGGGCGCATCAACAATTCGATTCTCCTTACCGGCACCTCCGGGGCGCTTTCCGGCCGCTTGATGCTGGGGCTGGGCGATGAAAACCCCGCCGGGTCGGGCCGTCTTGTCGGCGCCAGCGGCAACTACGCATCGGGCCCGGTCCTGCTGTCCGCCGCCGTTACCCGGTTCCGCCAGTACGCATCCACCATCGTCGCCGGCGCCGAGCCGGACTGGCAAACGGAATACGCGGTCGCCGGCACCTACAACTTCAATGTCGCGAAGCTGTTTACGGGTTACTACAACTATCGGCCGTCGGGTGCGAATCTGGTCCCCGCGGCAACCACCGCGACCGGCCTTGCCCTCGATCCGCGCTTCACCGAGAACAAGACGTTCTGGATCGGCGCGCGCGTTCCGCTGGCCGGCGGCACCGTCATCGCCAACGCCATGCGCACCACCTTTGAATATGCCGCGCTGCCGGACGGCAAAAGCACTACCCTCGGCCTGGCCTACGAATACCCGCTCTCGAAGCGGACACTCGTCTACGGCAGCTACGGCCAGGTGATGAACAACGCGACAGGACGGGTAAGCCTGCTGGCCGCCATTCCTGCAGTCTTCCCCTCGGCCGCGGGCGCCGATCCGAAGGCGCTTTCCGCCGGCATCCGTCATACCTTCTAAGGTCATGACGGGCGCGTTCCATCCAACGCTTATTCGTCAGGTATCAACATGAATGCAAACGAATCGATCGCCGCCATCGGCGCGGCTTCGTCAACGCTGCACGGCTTCGCGGACCTTCGTGCGCTCCAGCACAGCGCCAGCCTGAAGCTCATCAAGGGCGGCCGCGGCGTCTGGGTCTATGACGAGGCCGGGCGCCCGCTTCTTGAAGCGGCTTCCGGCATGTGGTGCGCAAGCCTCGGTTTCGGCGATCCCGAACTGGTCGAGGCAGCCATCGAGCAGTTCAAAACCCTTCCTTACTACCATACGCTGGGAGGGAAATCGGTGGTGCCGTCCGAAGTGCTGTCGGAACGGCTGCTTGCAAAGTCGCCGATCAGTAAAGGCAAGGTCTACTTTGCCTGCACCGGGTCCGAGGGCAACGATTTCCTCGTCAAGTTCGTGCGCTTTGCGAACAACGCCGCCGGGCTGCCGAAGAAAAAGAAGTTCATCTCCCGCACCAATGGTTATCACGGCGCCACGCTGGCCGCATCGAGCCTGACAGGCATCGCCGGCAACCACAAGGGCTTCGATCTGCCGCTGCCCGGCTTCCTGCATACCGCGGACCCGCACTACTACCGCAATGCATTGCCCGGCGAGTCGGAAGACGACTTTTGCCAGCGGATGGTGCGCGAACTCCGCACCTTGATCGAGTCCGAGGGACCGGAAACCATCGCCGGCTTCCTCGCGGAACCGGTCGGCGGAGCAGGGGGAGTGGTGATCCCGCCTTCCGGCTACTACAACCGCGTCCAGGAGCTGCTGCAAGGTTTCGGCATTCCGTTCTTCTCCGATGAAGTGATTACGGGCGTCGGGCGGCTGGGGGACTGGTTCGGCAGTGACACGATGGGCATCAAACCGCGCGCCATCGTGATGGGCAAAGGGCTTACCAGCGCCTACTTCCCGCTCTCCGCCGTCATCCTCGAGCAAGAGCTGGTCGACCGGATCACGGAAGGCAGCGACAGGAACGGCCACTATTTTGCCCATGGAGCCACTTACGCGGGGCATCCCGTCGGTTGTGCAATTGCGCTTGCCGTGCTCGATATCATCGAACGACGTAATATTCTTGACCATGTAAAACGCATGGCCGAAGTATTCAAGCGGCGATTGCTGGCGCTGCAGGAGCATCCCCTCGTGGGCCACGCCCGCTGTGTCGGACTGGTCGGCGCCGTCGAGCTGCGGCCCGCGCCGGGCAGCGCCGGCGATCCCGGGGGCGAGCTGGTAAAGAAGGTACATGCGATCGCGGAAAACAGATATGGCCTGATCTTCCGGAAGCTTGCGAACAACGTATGTGCTTTTTCGCCTCCCCTCGTCATCACCGAGGAGGAGGTCAACGAGCTCTTCGACCGTTTCACAGCAGCCCTTGACAGTGCAATGGCCTCTTGAACCCAAGCGAGCGGCCGTAATTCCGTAAATTGCGGCCGGTCTGCCCAACTCACCCATTAGGAGTGAAGATGAATACAGGATTTTCTGCCGGTTTGTCCCAGGATCTGGTACGCAAGATTTCGTGGAGGATTACCCCCGTCCTGATGCTCATGTATTTCATGTGCATCATCGACCGGGTCAACCTGGGATATGCCTCCCTCACGATGAACAAGGAGCTCGGCCTGACGGCGGCCCAGTACGGATTTGCCGCGGGTCTGCTGTACATGACCTACATTCTGTGCGAGGTCCCGAGCAACATTCTTCTCCACCGCACCTCGCCGCGCATCTGGTTTACCCGGATCATGATTACCTGGGGCCTGTGTTCCGCCGCCACCGGCCTGATCCAGAACGAAACCCACCTCTACACCGCGCGGCTTCTGCTCGGCGCGGCCGAGGCGGGTCTTTTCCCCGGCGTCCTGTACTACCTGACCCGGTGGCTTCCGCGCGAGGAACGCGTTTCTGTCGTCGCCATGTTCATGATGGCGGCGCCGATCGCCTTCGTTGTCGGCGCACCGGTATCCGGCTACCTGATCGACCATGCGTCAGTCTTCGGCTACTCCGGATGGCGCGCCATGCTGATCATCGAGGGCCTCATTCCCGTGGCACTCGGCCTGATGCTGCCTTTCATCCTGACCAATACGCCTGAAGAAGCAAAATGGCTGAGCGCGACGGAAAAGAGCGCGATTCGCAGCGCCCTGGCAGAAGAGGAAAAGTCGGCGATCGCCAACGACCACGGATTCCTCAAGGCCTTGGCGGACGGGAAGGTCTGGGCGCTGGGCTTCGTATTCTTTGGCATCAACGTCACGTTCTCCATCCTGTTCTGGTTCCTGCCGCAAATGGTCGCCGGGTTCAAGTCGACGATGGGCGGGAACCTGACGACCGGCCAGATCGGCATGATCTCCGCGTCGCCGTTCGCCACTGCCGCCATTGCGATGCTTGTCTACGGCTTCTGGCTCAAGGGAAAGGCCACGACGGTGGCGCATGTGAGCGGGCCGATTGCGGTCGCCGCGCTGGGCACGGTCATTCCGGCGATGTCGGCTTCTCCCTACGTGATCATGGTCGGTCTGTGCATGGCTGCGGCGGGCGCTTTCTGTGCGATGGTGTCGTTCTGGCAGTTGCCGCCGATGATCTTCAAGGGGCGGACGGCGGCAAGCGGTATCGCGATGGTCGCCGCGATCGGCGTGTCATCCAATGCCGTCATCCCCTGGATCAATGGCTACATCAAGGACATGACCGGCTCGCTCGACGGTGCAATGATGTTCAACGGCGGCGTCATTGTTCTCGCACTGATCACCGCGATCGTCATCAGCTTCAAACTGACGCGTCAAAGCCGCGCGCCGATTGCCGAGGCTTCCGGCATTCGCGGCACGGCGCGCAGCTAGTTTTTGTTCAATCAATCAGGCACAAGCATGGTTCCTATCATCGGATACACAAACAGGTCGTCGGCACGCCCCGGGGAGCAGGTCGAGGTCAAGGTGAGTTGCGATTACGACGGCACCTACGACGTCGACTTCGTCCAGATCCTCAGCGCCGATCCGAACCCCGACAGCACCGGGGTCCGGTACCGTGAAATGGCAGCGCCGTTCAACGGCTCATACCCGTCGCGGAAGCAACAGATCCGGGTCGGCTCATACGGCGTCGTCGACGTTCCGGGCGGCACCGGGCTCGGCAACCGATGGACCTTTTCGGTGCGCGTCCAGCCCTGGCTGCTGGATGACAAGTACCAGACCGTCGCCGCGCTCGTCATGCAGCAACCGATCTCGATGTCGGTCTCGGCGCGCGGCACGGTACTTGCGTTGCCGTCCGGGCTTGAAGTGGCGCTCCCTCCGATGCACAGGAAAAAGTGGTATGAGTTGCGCGTCGTGAGCGACGGGGCCAAGGTTTCCTTCCACCAGATCCCGCTCCACCGGCGAGACGGGGCACCGGTCCACAAGACCGTGGTGGGAGGCCTGCCGCCTGACCTCGCCTTGCAACGTGTCGTACTCGCTGCGGCATGGGATGCGAGCGCCGGGCAGTATTCGCGGTTCTTCAACGGCCGCCTGGAAGACCCCGCAGTCCTGACCTCGGCAATCGACACGCCTGAATTGCTCGACCTGGAGGACGCCGTGCAGCGGAGCGGCGACGTTGCCCACTGGTGGGATTTTTCAGCCGACATACCGGGGCAGACCTTGACCGATCGCGGTACCCGCCGCGCGCCGGGCCACGTCGTCAACCTGCCCGCGCGCGCCGTGTGCGGCTCGCGCTGGTCAGGCAGGGAAATGAACTGGACGCAGGCGCCGCGCGATTATGCCGCCATCCATTTTCACGAGGATGACCTGTACGACTGTGGATGGGAAACGGACTTCGTGGCAAGCATCCCCGAGGATCTTGCCAGCGGCGTGTACGGCTTCCGCTTGCGTTGCGGCCGTAGCGAAGACGTGATTCCGCTGTACGTGCTGCCGGCCAAAACCGCGTCGAAGAAAGCAGTCGCGCTGCTTGTTCCGACCTTCACCTACCAGGTGTATGCCAATTTCGATCGCGCCAATTTCGACGATGCGTACCGCGCCCGCCGCGCAGAGTGGGGAGGGTACCCGCACCATCCCGCCGAGCACCGCGAGTACGGCTATTCGACCTACGACCGGCACCGGGACGGAAGCGGAGTGATCTATTCGAGCTCGCGCCGCCCCGTCCTCACGGACCGTCCCGGCTACATCTGCTATGTCGACCTGAAAGGATCGGGCATCCGCCACCTGTCGGCCGACATGCACATCGTCGATTGGATGCGCGCATCGGGGATCGAATTCGATGTGATTACCGACCATGATCTCCATCGCGAGGGCCGCGCGCTCCTCCAGGATTACCGCTGCGTGCTCACCGGAACCCATCCCGAATACCACACCGTCGAGACCCTGGATGCGCTCCAGGCTTACATCGACGATGGCGGGAAGTTTGTCTACCTCGGTGGAAACGGCTTCTACTGGAAACTCGGTATCAGCAGCAGCGTGCCAGACGTCCTCGAAGTGCGGCGGGCCGAAGCCGGTACGCGCGCCTGGGCGTCCGACCCCGGGGAGTACTACCACGCGCTGGATGGCGCGTTCGGCGGCCTCTGGCGGCGCAATCGCCGCCCGCCGCAGGCACTGGTCGGCGTGGGGATGACCGCGCAAGGGTATTTCGAGGGGACCTATTACCGCCGGCTCCCTGAATCGTACCGGCCGGACATGGCATGGATGTTCGAAGGGATCCAGGACGAACTGCTCGGCAACTTCGGCCTTTCCGGCGGCGGCGCCGCCGGCTTCGAGCTCGATCGTGCCGACATCGAACTCGGCACGCCCGTGAATGCCGTCGTAGTTGCACGTTCCGAAAAGCACCAGGCGCATTTCGGCGTTACGCCGGAAGAAGTGTTGTCGACGCTTCCGCACATCGGCGGCGGCGGCTCCGCCGACCTCATCCGCGCAGACATGACTTACTTCGAAAGGCCCGGCGGAGGCGCTGTTTTCTCCGTTGGCTCGATCACGTTCTGCGGCAGCCTCTCGCACAACAACTACGAGAACAACATCTCGCAGCTGTTAAGGAACGTCGTCAGGCGGTTTGCGGCACGCGCAGAAGTGCGAGGGGAACGATGAGACCGTCGATATGAGCCGGGACATGCAAGCGACAAAAGAAGACATACGCGCATGGATCCTCAGCCGATATAAAACCCGCATTCCGCTGCCGGATATCACGGATATCCAGCGCGCGGTGGGGTGGACAAGGCCGAGCGACGCTTCCAGGCAATCGAATTCCGCGTTTGGCGGAAATCTCTCATTCCAGCGACAGCCCAGGAGAATCTGATGTTCCAGTTTTCGTCGAGCCCCGTAGAGGGACAAATGATGAGCGATCCGCTGCTCATTTCGTCGATCATCGAGTATGCAGAGCGGTATCACCCGGACACAGAAATCGTGTCGCGCCGGGTCGAAGGAGACATGCATCGCTACACCTATCGCGACTGTCACAAGCGGGCGCGGAAGATGGCGAAGGCGCTTGCGGCGCTCGGCGTCCGCCCGGGTGAGCGGATCGGAACGCTGGCGTGGAACGGCTACCGGCATCTCGAGCTGTACTACGCGATTTCAGGTTCCGGCTCGGTGATGCATACCATCAATCCGCGCCTGCATGCCGACCAGGTCGCCTACATCATCAACCACGCGGAAGACCAGTACCTCTTCTTCGACATCAGCTTCCTTTCCCTGGTGGAGTCTGTCGCGCCGCAATGCAAGGGGGTAAAAGGCTTCGTGATGATGTGCGGCCGCGAGCACATGCCAAAGACAACGGTGCTCTCCAATCTCCTCTGCTACGAATCACTGCTTGAACAGCATGACGACGACTACACATGGCCGGTGTTGAACGAAGCGGCCGCATCGAGCCTGTGCTACACGTCGGGAACCACCGGGAACCCGAAGGGCGCGCTGTATTCGCACCGGTCGACGTTGTTGCACTCGTATGCGACTGTACAGCCAAACGCATTCGGCCTTTCTTCGCGCGAGGTTGTGATGCCGGTGGTGCCCATGTTTCACGTCAACGCATGGGGACTTCCCTACTCGGCGCCGATGGCCGGTGCAAAGCTGGTGTTGCCCGGTCCGTCACTTGATGGGAATTCATTGTTCGAGCTGATCGAGGGGGAGGGCGTTACTTTCTCCGCCGGCGTGCCGACGGTGTGGCTGGGAGTGCTCGACCATGCGGACAAGGCTGGAAAGCGCTTTACCACGTTCAAGAGGATCGTCATTGGCGGATCGGCTTGCCCGCCGGCGCTGATGAAAGCTTGGCGCGAGCGGTACGGCGTCGAAGTGATCCACGCCTGGGGCATGACGGAGATGTCGCCGGTCGGCGCGGTATGCAGCTTGCACCCGCGGCACGCAGTGCTGGGTGCCGAAGAACAGCAGCAACTGCGAGAAAAGCAGGGGCAGGCGGTGTTCGGAATCAAAATGAAAATCGCCGGCGACCTCGGCGAGGACCTGCCCTGGGATGGAAAGACGCGCGGCAACCTGCTGGTAAAAGGGCCTTGGGTGATCAGCAGCTACTTCAAGGGCGAAGGGGGCGAGGCGCTGCAGGATGGATGGTTTCCGACGGGCGACGTGGTCACGATCGACAACGATGGCTACATGCAGATCACGGACAGAAGCAAGGACGTGATCAAGTCGGGAGGCGAATGGATCGGCTCGATCGATCTGGAAAACATCGCCATGGCCCATCCTGCCGTCCATCAGGCGGCGTGCATCGGCGTCTACCACCCGAAATGGGACGAGAGACCCCTCCTGGTTGTCGAGAAGAGACCGGGCGCGGAGCTCGACAAGCAAAGCCTGCTGGCCTTCTACGAAGGGAAAGTCGCCAGATGGTGGCTGCCGGACGACGTGGTATTCGTCGATGCCCTGCCCATCGGGGCGACAGGAAAGGTATTGAAAAGCGAGATCCGCAAGCAGTTCAAGGACTTCAAGTTGTCGGCCGAGCCGGCGCGGAACGGGTAACAGCCCGGAGTTGACGATTACAGCATGCAAGCACCACACACAATCGAAGCATTCGATGCGCGCGCACGCGCGCGGTTGGATGCGTATCTGTCCGAACATGTCCCTGACTTCGATGGCATACGGGAGTTGAGCAAGTTCGAAGGCGGGCAGTCGAACCCGACCTACCGGTTAAGCACTGCAACACGGAATTACGTGCTGCGCACCAAGCCGGCGCCGGCTACGGAGCTGCTGCCCTCGGCGCACGCCATCGACCGCGAGTACCGCGTGATCAGCGCGCTTGGACGGGCCGGGATTCCGGTTCCCGAGACCTTTGTGCACTGTGAAGACGAGGGGATTATCGGCCGCCAGTTCTACCTGATGGGTTTTGTATCCGGCCGCATCTTCTGGGACCAGGCATTGCCGATGCTGCCGGCGTCGGAGAGAGCGGCGATCTATGGCGAAATGAATCGCGTGATCGCCGCGCTTCACAGCGTTGATCCCGCCAATGCCGGACTCGCGGATTTCGGGAAGCCGGGCAATTACTTCGGCCGGCAGATTTCGCGCTGGACGAAGCAATACCGGGCCTCGCAGACCCAGGTACAGCCGGCGATGGAACAGCTCATCGAATGGCTGCCCGGGCATATTCCGGACGGCGAGGAAACGTGCATCGTCCACGGCGACTTCCGCCTGGATAACCTGGTGTTCCACCCCACCGAACCGAGGGTGACCGCGATTCTCGACTGGGAGCTCGCCACCCTGGGCCATCCGCTAGCCGATTTCTCGTACCACTGCCTCGGCTACCGGATTGCGCCGCACCAGTTCCGCGGCATCGCAGGACTGGATCTGCCGGCGCTCGGCATACCGTCCGAGCAGGCATATATCGCGATGTACTGCGACCGCACCGGCCGCAACCGGATCGACGACTGGGAGTATTACATCGCGTACAACCTGTTCCGGCTTGCGGCCATCCTTCAGGGAATCGCCAAGCGCGCCGAGGATGGGACCGCGGCGGCCGCGGATGCGGCGCGGGTGGGGGCGCAGGCGCGCGAGCTCGCAGAACTGGGTTGGGCGGCCGCATTGCAGTGCGGGAAGCGCGGGTAGGCAAGCCGAACGATTCGGTTTGCCGTCGCCGAGCGCGGCAGGCGGCGTGTCACCCGGAATGAAGCAAGCCGTATTGCGACGGAGTCATGTCGAAGCGCCGCCGGAACACCCTCGCCAGATGTTCGTCCGATGTAAATCCCGCAGCCCGCGCGGCGGCCTTCACCGATGCGCCCGCTTCCAGCTTGTTGCGCGCGACCTGCAGGCGTAGTTCTTCGATGAACCGGGCCGGCGTGAGCCCGGTCTCGTCCCTGAAGTTGCGGTGGAAGCTGCGCACCGACTCGTTTGCCGCTTCGCTCAAACGCTGCACGTCGAGCGGCTCGTGCAAATGCGTGCGCATCCAGTCGACCAGCTCGGCATAGCGGCCAAGCTGCGAATCAAGAATGAGCGAAAACTGGGACTGGTTGCCCAGCCGCCGTGTCGACAGGATGAGATGCTTGGCGATGCTCGCCGCCATCAGCCGGCCCAGATCTTCCTCGATCATCGCCAGGCACATGTCGATCCCGGCGGTGACCCCGCCCGATGTCCATACGCGCCCGTCGCGGACGTAGAGCGCTTCGGGGTCCACGTCGATCGCCGGAAAGCGGTTCGCCATGTATCCCGCGGCCAGCCAGTGAGTGGTCGCCCTGCAGCCGTCGAGCAGTCCCCATTCCGCAAGCGCAAGCGCACCCGAACAAACAGACCCGTATCGCCTGGCCACCTTCGCGGCCTGCTGTGTCCAACTCTTCAGGGATGGATCGTGCACCAGCGCACGAAGGCCTTCATCGGGGCCGCCCGCGAGAATCAGCGTGTCGAGCGAAGACGGCCGTATGTCTTCAATCGACGCACTTGCTATTTCGAGTCCGCTCGAAGTCCGGATCGGGCCGCCGCCGGCGGACAGCACAACGATATTGAACGGTGGTTCGGGGCTGAGGCGATTGGCAAGGGAAAAGACATCGATCGGGCCGGCAAAGTCGAGAAGCTGCACGGAAGGGAATGTGACGAATGCGACGGTGCGCCGTCGGCCGGCCTTGCGCTGTTTTGTTGCGGGTCTGCTCATGCGCAAACTGTAGCAGAAATGCGCAGGTCTTTGTCATTGCTGCCAACCTGCACGGACACGATACTTGTGATCCAAGTTGTCGATCAGGCGGCAACGCAACCAGGAGGAAATATGAAACCGTTGAAGATCGGAGTGCTGCTGTTTCCGCATGTGACAGCGCTGGATTTGGTCGGGCCTGTGCAGGTGTTCGCCGCCGCCACCGGCGCCGAGGTCTACCTCGTATGGAAGGACCTGGCGCCGGTGCCGGTCGATTCAGGCTATAGCATCACGCCGACCGCGACGCTGGAAACCTGCCCGCAAGTTGACCTTCTGTGCGTCCCGGGCGGACCGGGACAAGTCCCGCTCAGGGACGATGCGGAATTGTGCCAGTGGCTGCGGCGCCAGGGAGAAGCCGCAAGCTGGGTCACCAGTGTCTGCACCGGCTCCTTGCTGCTCGGCGCGGCAGGCTTGCTGAAGGGGTATCGGGCGGCAAGCCACTGGAACTACAGGGAGCACCTGGCGGCGTTCGGAGCGATTCCCGACACGGGCAGGGTGGTGCACGACCGCAACCGCATTACCGGGGGAGGATGCACGGCCGGCATCGATTTCGCGCTGCAAGTCGTGGCGCACATTTTCGGAGAGCAGGAAGCCAAGGAAATCCAGCTCTTCATCGAGTATGCGCCGCAGCCTCCGTTCAACTCCGGCCGCCCGGAGGATGCCGATGCACTGACGGTCGATCGCGTCAAGAATCGGCTTGCCAATCTGAGAAAAACCCTGGCGTGAGCATTCCCGCGTCCTCGCGGTAAAGCAAACGCCACAACGCATGGCGTACCTATAACAAGGAGACATGACAATGATGGATCGTCGCAATTTTCTGAAACTCTCTGCAGCCGCACCGCTCACCGCTGCTTTCGGCAAGGTACTTGCCCAATCCGATACGATCGAGCTCGTTTGCCCGGTGCCCCTGTCGGGACCGTTCGCCGCAAACGGAAAGTTTTCGGAAATGGGCGTGCGCCTGGCCGTGGAGAACTACGGCAAGCTGCTCGGCAAGCGCGTGACCTACACCACGATGGACACGGAAGGAAAACCGGCAACCGCGGTGCGCAAGGTGCAGGAAGCGGCACAGCAGAAGGGCGCCCGATTCTTTGTCGGCGGCATCCTGTCGTCCGAGGCGCTTGCCATGAGCAAGGAAGTGGACAAGGCGGGAGGCGTGTACATGACCATCGCCGGCGCCGATGAAATCACGGGCAGCGATTGCAATCGCTCGACGTTCCGCTGGTCGGTGCCGACCTACGGGATCATCGACCAGACCGTGCGCCAGGTGGCGGAGAAATTCCCGAATGCGAAGCGCTGGTACACGATCACCCCTCAGTATGTCTTCGGCGAAGGCCTGCTGCACTGGTCGAAGGAAGTCTTCAAAGCCAAGGGGATCGAGCACGTGGGCAACAGTTCCCACTCGCTTGCCGAGAAGGAGTTCAGCGGCTATCTCACCAACGCCATGGCGGCCAAACCCGATGTATTGCTGCTGTTGAATTTTGCCTCGCAGTCGTCCGACACGCTGCGCCAGGCCGTGAGCTTCGGCATCAAGAAAAACATGATCGTCGTGGTGGCGCAGTCCGCCGGCCTGGAACAGTTCGAATCGCTGGGTCCCGATATTTGCGACGGCGTGTATTTCGGTCTGCAGAACTGGCACGGCGTCGATACCCCGTTCAACAGGGAATTCACCAGGCTGGCCAACGGCGCGACCCGGAGCGATCCCAATTTCACGGTCACCAGTACCTATACCTGCGCCAAAGTCGTTCTCGACGCCATCAAGAAAGCCAATAGCACCGACCCCAAGGCTGTCATCGCGGCGATGGAAGGCATGCAGTATGAAGGGCCGACAGGCATCGAAGAGATCCGCAGGGGAGACCATCAGGTCATCAAGGATTTTTATCTGCTCAAGGGCAAGCCCAAGGCTGCGATGAAAAACAAGAGTGACTACGGCGATATCGTCTCCTCCGGCAAATCCTTCCTGCCGGTGGAAAAGACCTTGTGCAAGATGGCCTAGCGAGGCCCGCCAAAAAAAAGCAGCCGCTCATGCGGCGGCGGCGGTTTACCGTCGCCGCGGCCGCCGGCTGTCCTACGCTCGAAGCGCCCGGCTTGAAAAGATGAACATCTACCTACTTCAGATAATCAACGGCATCGGCATCGGAATGCTTTACTTCCTGATGGCCGTGGGGCTGAGCATCGTCTTCGGACTGCTCGGCTTCGTCAACTTTGCGCACGGTGCATTCTTTCTGCTCGGCGCGTACGCCTGCTATCAGTTCGCATTGGCCGGCCTCGACTACTGGCTGGCATTGGTGCTCGCGCCGGTCATCGTCGGCGGCTTTGCCTGGATCACCGAGAAAGCCTTCCTGCATCGCATTTACAAACTGCCGCATGAATTTCATATCCTGCTGACGGTCGGCGTCGCACTGGTCTTGCAGGAGGCGGTGATCCTGCAATGGGGCATCGTGGGCCAGAACGTCGCCGTGCCCGAGGCACTTGAAGGCGTGCTGATACTGGGTCAGTTCGTTTACCCCAAGTACCGGATCTTTGTCATTGCATTCACGGCCGTCATTGCACTGTTGCTCTGGTGCTTGCTCGACAAGACACGTCTCGGCGCCATTGTCCGCGCGGGGAGCGAGTCCACCGAAATGGTGTCGCTCCTGGGAATTCACGTTACCCGGATCTTCAGCTTTGTCTTTGCGCTCGGCGGCGCCACGGCCGGACTGGCGGGGGTCCTCGCTGCGCCGCTCCGGGGCGTGGAGCCGTTCATGGGCGTCGAGGCGCTCGGTATCGCGTTCGTCGTTGTTGTCATCGGCGGCATGGGGAGCTTTGCCGGCGCGCTGGCGAGCGGGCTCCTGGTCGGTGTCGTGCAAAGCCTGATGAGCACCCTTTGGCCGGAGGGGGCCCGGTTGATGATCTTCGTCGCGATGGCGGCGGTCATGCTGTTGCGCCCGAACGGGCTGTTTGGAAGAACCTAGGAATCCAATGAACGCAAGCTTTCTCTGTCAATATCGCCACCTGGCGATGGCGGTAGCCACGGTGGTCGTGCTGCCTCTCGTCCTGACTTCCGGTTCGCTCGCCACCGAAGTCCTCATCTTCGCGCTCGCGGCGCTGGGATGCAATCTGCTGCTCGGCTATACCGGGCTGATGTCATTCGGCCAGGGCATCTTCCTTGGACTCGGCAGCTATGCCGCCGGACTGGCCCTGCTGCATTTGCGCATCCCGCTGATCGCCGTTCTTCCGCTGGCGATGATTGTGGGGGCACTGGCGGCCGCGCTGGTCGGCTGGTTCTCGATCCGGCAGCGCGGAACCTACTTTGTCATGTTGACCCTCGCGTTCGCGCAGATGTTCTACTTTCTCGCTTACACGCTGCGCGACATCACGGGCGGCGACAACGGCCTGCTCGACATACCGCGTCCTCCTCTGGAAATCCTCGGGCAAAGACTGCTCCCGACCGCAGGGCCATGGGAATACTACACGCTGGTTGCCGTCGTATTTGTCGTCGTGTTCTGGGTATTGCAGCGGATTGTCGATTCCATCCTCGGACGTACTCTGCTGGCGGTACGCGACAATGAAGCGCGCGCCGCGGCAGCCGGATACGACGTGCGAATGCTCAAACTCATCGCCTTCATGATATCCGGCGCCATCACCGGTCTCGCCGGCGCGCTTCACGCAATGCTGACCGGAATCGCTCCCCTTTCCAACATCGAATACGGGACGAGCGAGTCCATCCTCATCATGACGGTGATCGGCGGAACAGGAAAACTGTTTGCGTCGGTGCTCGGCGCGGGCTTCTATGTCCTCGTCGGGGACTGGCTTTCCACGCTCTGGCCGCGCTGGCTCATGCTTCTCGGGATGCTGCTGATTGCCGTCAGCCTGTTCATGCAAAAGGGGTTATGGGGTGTGGGAACGGGCTTGCTCCAGCGTGTGCGTCGACAGGGGCGGGCTGACGACACCGCAACGCAAAGGAGTGCCGCGTATGACTGAGCCGATCCTCCAGGCACGGAATATCGTCAAGCGGTATGGCCGGTTCACCGCGGTAAACGGCGTATCGATAGACGTACTTCCACACACGGTGCATTCGGTGATCGGGCCCAACGGCGCAGGAAAGACGACCCTGTTCCATGCATTGACCGGCACCGTCCCCCTCACCTCCGGCCAGATCCTTGTGGACGGCGTGGATATTTCAGCGTTGCCCGGATTCAAACGCGTCCGCACAGGCCTCGCGAGATCGTTTCAGGTGACCAGCCTGTTTCCGAACCTGACGGTACTCGAGAATCTGCGGCTGGCGGCGCAGGGCGTGGATGCGGTGCAGGCATTCCATCCCTGGCGGCGCCCGGAGAGTTTCAAGGCCGCATGCGAGACCGCGGCGTCTCTTGCCGAGCGCTTGAATCTCACGCTTGTTCGCTCCCGCCTCGCGGGGGAGTTGTCCCATGGCCAGCAGCGCAGGCTTGAGGTCGGCATGGCGCTCGCGGCCCGTCCCAAAGTGATTTTTCTCGACGAGCCCACGTCAGGAATGGGTGTGGATGACATTGGCGACATGAAGCAGCTGATCTTCAGCCTGCGCAGTGACTACACCGTGGTTTTGATCGAGCACAACATGGATATTGTCATGGACATCTCCGACACGATCACCGTGATGCAGCTTGGCCAGGTACTGGTCGAGGGAGCGCCCGACGCGGTGCGTTGCGACGACCGCGTACGCTCGGCGTACCTCGGAAGCATGATCACCGGGGGGCGGAAATGATTCTCGAGCTGCTCGATGTCCACAGCTATTACGGCAAAAGCCACATTATTCAGGGTGTTTCCCTTCACGTTGAAAAAGGCGAGGTGGTTACCCTTCTCGGGCGGAACGGCGCCGGCAAGACGACGACACTCAAGACCATCATGGGCGTCGTGGCGCCGCGCAGGGGGGCCATCCGGTTCGATGGAAAAGAGATCGCCGGGTTGCCACCCCATGCCATTGCCGGGAAAGGCCTGAGCCTTGTTCCCGAGCATCGCGGGATATTCCGCCTTCTGACGGTTGAAGAGAACCTCACCATGGCCGCGCGCCGCGATTCTCCATGGAGCCTGGAAGAGATATACCGCATCTTCCCGCGCCTGCGCGAGCGGCGCCGGAATGGCGGCAGCCAGCTGTCGGGCGGCGAGCAGCAGATGCTTGCCATCGGCCGGGCGCTGATGACCAATCCGAAAGTGCTGATGCTCGACGAGCCGGTGGAAGGGCTCGCGCCGGTCATCGTGGACGAGATCGTTACCCAGATCGGAAAAATCAAGGAAAGCGGTATTCCCATCATTCTGGTCGAGCAGAATCTGGCGGTGTGTACGCAGCTGGCCGATCGGCACTACATCATCGAACAGGGTCGCGTCGTCTATACGGGAAGCAATGCCGAATTTCTCGCCGACGACGGCGTCAAGGACCGCTACCTTGGCATCAATATCGCGGCATGACAAGAACCGCAGAATCTGCATGCAAGGAGGATGTATGACAGGGCACCACCAGTACACGCCGGAAGAACTGGAGCGGCAGTACAACGTGCGTTTGGCACGCCCCGATTTCGAGAGCGTGGTGATTCCGGGATGGACGGCGCGAAGTGCCGGGTTTCGCGCAGGGACGAATGCGAAGCTTGACCTGGCGTATGGTGCGCAGGCGCGCGAGCGGCTCGACGTCTTCTCTGCCGGCGGTGCTGCAGCCGCTCCGGCGATTGTGTTTTTCCATGGAGGGTATTGGCAGCGATTCGACAAATCCGTGTTCAGCTTTATTGCGGAGCCCTTTGTCAGACGCGGCGTGTCCGTCGTCCTGCCGAACTATGCGCTTTGTCCCACGGTCCGCATCGGAAAAATACCGGAGCAGGCCAGGCGAGCGGTGGCCTGGGTTTGGCGGAACGCAAGTGAACTGGGCATCGATCGAAACAGGATCTTCGTCATGGGCCATTCTGCCGGCGGACACATTACCGCCATGCTCATGGCAACCCGGTGGGCAGCCGTCGCGCCGGCTTTGCCAAGCGATCTCGTCAAGGGGGGCATTCCGATTTCCGGTCTGTTTGAGCTGGAACCGCTGCGCCACACCTCGATCAACCGGGGTTTGGGCCTGGACGAAGAGGAAGCGGCGAACCAGAGCCCGATGAATCACGAACCGGCGACCTGCGCGCCGCAGCTCGTCGTGTGCGGCGGCAAGGAGTCCGCCGAATTCCACCGCCAGTCCGACGTTTATGTGCAGGCCTTCGCGACGAAAGAACGGCGCATCGAGCGCTTCACCGTTCCATGGCGCGACCACATGGACGTACTCGATGACTTGTCGGATGAGAACGCCGCGTTCTTTCAAAAAGTGCATGCCCTGGTTACGGCGTGAAGCGATATTGACGTTGTTACTGACAAAAATGAGGAAATCATGACTGTTCAAATCATCAATCCGGAGACGATATCCGCGCCGCTCGGCGCCTATAGTCAGGCAATCCTGACCACAGGGCAGGGCCGGACACTGAATATCTCGGGTCAGATCGGCATCCGCGAAGACGGTCGCGTGGCCGGCGGCTTTGCCGAACAAGCGGACGCGGCATGGAAGAATATTGTGGAGATCCTGGGTGCGGCCGACATGGATGTCTCGAACCTGATCAAGATCGTGACATATTTGACTGACCCGGCCGACGCGGCCAGGCTTGCGGAAATCAGGTCGAAGTACCTGGGCAACAACAGGCCGGCGTCGACAATGGTCGTTGTCAAATCGCTACTGAAGTCCGACTGGCTGATCGAGATTGAAGCGACGGCGTTCAAGCTCGGTAGGCCGGGATGAAATCCCAGCAAGCGTCCCATCGTTAAACTGCGCTGGGATTGCATCCCAGCCTACGGCCTTCGCACCTCTCTCGGCCTGCTGCCAATCGGCCTCATTTGTACGCAACCGCTGCACTTGCCGGACCAGCCAAGGGGATGATCTCCACCTTCCGGAAGCCGACGTCGCGGCACCATCCTTCAAAGTCGCGGCCGGTGAAGTCGAAGGCGTCGCCGAATTCAATGAGCATGTTCAGCGACATCATCAGGCCGAAGGCGTTCTCGCGGCGCGCGTCGTCGATCAGATTCTCGATGGCGACGAAGGCGCCGCCTTCGGGCAATGCGTCATATGCGGCACGAATCAGGTGCATCTTCTTGTCGAGATTCCAGTCATGCAGGATCATTCCCATGGTGATGATGTCGGCACGCGGCAATGGCTCGGAGAGGAAATCGACGGAAGCCGCCTTCACGCGGTTTTCCATATTCGCCGCAGCGATCTTTCGCCGGGCGATGGGCGTTACGACCGGCAAGTCGGCCGTGGTGCAGCGCATGTGCGTGTGTTCCCGGGCCACGATGAGCGATAGCTGGCCGGTGGCGCCGCCGATGTCGCAGAGGGTCGTGTATCTGGAAAAATCAAACTTGCCGGCAAATGCCTGAAAATTCGCGAGCGAAATTCCGGTCATGGCGTCCATGAACTGTTCGAGGCGTTTGGGATCGCGATAGAGCTCGTCGAACATTGGCTTGCCGCTGTGCTTCACTTCGTTTTGCGGGCGCCCGGTCCGCAGCGCCTCCGTCAGGTCGCCCCAGAAGGGGTAGAGCCTTGCGTTGGCCATCTCCAGAATCCCGCCGATGTAGGAGGCGCTCTCACGATCGAGGAAGCGGGCGGTGTCGCTTGTGTTGCCGTAGCGCGCGTCCCTGCCTTCGCCCTCGCGGGCCAGAAGCTTCAATGCCACCAATGCGTCGAAGAAGTCTGGATTGGCCCGCGGATGCAGATCGAGCGTGTCTTCCAGCTCCTTTCCTGTCATGGGCCGTTTCCGGAGCACGGTAAAGAGGCCGATTTCGACGGCGCTGAGCAGTATCTTGGATGGCCAGAAACCGAAGCCGATGTCGAGGATGCGGGCGGGTGATTCAGTGGCGGTACTCATGATGGTCCTCTCAAGCAGTTGAACAGGGGGCTTGCTACCAAAGCATGAAGATGGTGATTGCGGTGAGGATAGCGACGCAGCGGTTGAGTCTCCGTAACGCGAGCGGGTCGCGCAGGATATGCCGTATGGCTGCGCCGAACAACACCCACGCGAACAGGATAGGTGCGGAGAAAAGCATGAACAAGGAGCAGAGGACGGCTTGGCCCGCATAGCTGGTCGCGCTTTCCGCGAACGCGGTGACAACAGCAATGGCAATGAGCCATGCCTTCGGGTTGACGAACTGGAATACCAGCGCTTGCGCGAGCGGTATTGGCGTCGAGCATGCGGCCTCGGGCGTGCTTGCC
Source organism: Noviherbaspirillum sp. (assembly GCF_035654295.1). GTDB lineage: Bacteria > Pseudomonadota > Gammaproteobacteria > Burkholderiales > Burkholderiaceae_D > Noviherbaspirillum. Next base: position 24,785 of record NZ_DASRXF010000203.1, read on the forward strand.
GCGTTCCAGAGCCGGCGTGCCAGCCAAAGGAGATAGACGGTGCCCGCCAGCCGCAGCAGCCAGAGAATGCGTGGCTCCGCAAGGATCATGGCTTGCAGGCCGGCGGCAATGGCGGCCAGCAGCAATGCGAATCCCATCAGGATGCCGGCGAATTGCGGCAGCGAGCGTCGCACGCCGAATGCCAGGCCGGAAGCCGCCAGCATCACGGTGTTTGGCCCCGGCGTGGCGGTAATGAGCCCGGCAAATGCCGCCAGCGAGAGTACGGTGCTTGTTTCCATCTTGCGATGCCTCCTTCCGGAAACTGTTGTGGATCGGATAGGGGAGCGGGGCAGGCAAAGCGCCGGCCCGTAGGAACGAACAATACGGAATCGGGCGCCGATGGACATCGTCAGAAAGAGCCATTTTGCAATGGCTCTTTGGGCGCGCCGGTCAGGCGCCGAGGGTGCTGATGACGGCCGCTGCGGCGGCGCGGTTGGACAGATCGAGCTTCAACAGGATATTGGCGACATGGCGCTTGACTGTGTGCTCGCTGAGATGAAGCCGGTCAGCGATCATGGCGTTAGTCAGGCCGAGCGAGATCAGCGTGAGAACTTCCTTTTCACGCGCGCTCAGTGATGCGAACTTCACCCTCAGTCCGTGCGAGCCATTGGCGACGGGGCCGGCAGTGCCGGCTGTGAAGACGGGAATCTGGCGATTGTCGAGTTCCAACACGGTCCTGGAGTCCATATAGCTCAGGCCGGACCCGACGGTGAGGTCCCGGACGACGCCGGTGACGAGCACTTGCGAGGTGGTGGAGGCGAGGGCGAGTTGTCGTGCGAGCTGCACGGTCACGCCGCTGACTTTGTCGTGGCGCTTCTCGGCTTCTCCGATGTGCACGCCGCAGGCAAGCGGCACGCCATGCGCTGCCGCGTCTTGCAGTAAGGCTGCTGCGCATTGCACGGCGCGCACCGGGCCGTCGAACCATCCGTAGATTTCTTCGTTCGAGGAAAAGAAGGCCACGCCACGGTTCGCGGAAATCACGTTCATGGCGCGCTGGCGGAGCTCGGCGCGCTTGCGTTCCCACTCGGCGTCGCCCCACTTGATCGCCTGGGCGACAGGATCGACGATGGCGGCTGCCACAACGGTGACGAGGACGGTGGCGTCGCTGGGGGCCGGACGGTTTCCGGTCACGAATTCCTGGATTTCGTTGGTGATTGCGTCGACGTTGCCGGTGAAGAAAAGATGGTCGCGCCCCTCCAGTTCCGCATAGCGCGCGCCGTCGATACTCTCCGCGAGGCGGCGGCCGGAAGATACGGACACGCGGGTATCGTCGCGCCGATGAAGGATCAGCGTGGGGACCCTGATCGATGGCAAAAGGTCGCTGACGTTGATCTCCGCGTTCATCCTGACCAGCGAGACGGCGGCGGTTGGGCTCGCGGAATGGCGTTCGTAGCGCGCCCACCATTCGACCATGCGCTCGTCGTCGCTCAGGCTGGGTGCGAAGTAGCGCAGGCTGGCGCCTGTGCCCCAGCCATTTTCCATGGCGTCGATATAGCCGGCCAGCCCGGAACGGTCCAGCACATCCGGGTGGAAGCGCGAGTAGGTGCCGTATAGGACAAGCGCGCGGGTGCGATGCGGGTAGGTCGCAGCAAACAGCATGCTCATCGGCCCGCCTTCGGAAACGCCGATCAGGACCGCGCTTTTCATGCCTGCCGCGTCCATGACGGCGCGCACATCATCCATCCGCGCCTCGAGCGTTGGCAGGGCATTGCCCGGCACCCGGTCGCTCAGGCCGGTTCCGCGTTTGTCGAAGACGACGAGCCGGGCAAAGCCCGCGATATTTTCAAGCAGGCGCCGGAATCCGGAATGCTCCCATTGCAGGTCCACATTGGAGACGAATCCGGGGACGAGGACAATATCGATCGACCCTTTCCCGATCACCTGGTAGGCGATGCGATGGGTTCCGCTCTTCGCGTATTGCGTTGTGGGAATGGTCATCGGAAACGTTGAGCTGACGCGACAGCGCCATTGTAGAGTTGGCGGCCGTGCGGCTGCAAGGCGGGATGTCCGGACGACCCAGGCGGCCGTTGCAGGCTGAACCTGAAAACAGGAGACGCTGCAACGGCCCAATGCCTCAGTAGCCGAAGTTGATGTTGTTGTTTGCGGTCTGGACCGGCGACACGGTGGACGTGATGCCGCTGGCGAAGGCGACGTTGTTGCCGTTGTTGTTCTCCACATTCTGCGATTGGCCGATCATCTGGGAAGCATCGAAGCTCATGTTGGCCGGCTTGCCGTACAGCTTCGGCATGTCGTACTTGGGCGGGCAGTACGAGCAGCCGCCGCGCACTGCTGCCATGGCTTTACCGTCGAGGTCGGCGGCGTTGGAAAGGTCTTTGATCAGAAGCGTCGTCATTTTGGTTTCCTCAAGTGTGTGAAGTGTGAATGCGAGTGGGTCGCTTAGTACGGGGCGACGCCGCCAACGAATGCGGCGTTGTTGCCGTTGTTGTTCACGACGTTCTGGCTCTGCCCGACCATTTGCGAGGCGTCGATCGAGAATTTCTGGAAGTCGAACTTGGGCATGCCGAAGAGCGGCGCCCAGCCCGGCAGGCCTTGGCCGCCACGTACGGCAGACATCGCGTCGCGGTCGAGCTCCTTGGAGACGGACAAGTCTTTCATCATCAGGGTTGTCATTGCGGGGTTCCTAAAAAGTAGTGTCGAGTTGGTGAAGAAGCGAGCATTTCTTGCGCTCGACAGACCTATTGCAGGCGGCGTGCCAGCGCCGGGGACGCATGCGGTCGAATGCCGCAAGCTGTTGAATTGATGGAGAAAACCTTGTGATGAGGTGTGCTTGATTCGGCAGGCAAGCCAGGTGGAGCCGGGGGGATGACGGCTTGGCGCCGACAGGCCGGCAGCATTGGTTCGGGCGCGGCAAACAGAATGGCCTGTTGGCCGCCCCCGGGACACTGGGGTGCCGGGCTTCCTCAGAGCGGTGAAGGCCGGGCCTTGAAGTCACCCTCTGCGCGAAGATGAAGGATGCCGTCCGCGGCAAGGAAGATCAACGCGCCCCAGATCGGCGCATACGTGAACCACTCGCCCTCGGAGATTCGCTCACCGAGAAGCAGCGATACAACCAGCATCAGGATGGGTTCGACGTAGCTCAGCAGTCCGAAGAGGCTGAAGGACAGCAACATGTTGGCCATGCTGTAGCTCATGAACGCGGCAGCGCTCATGATGGCCAGGCCTGCAACCAGGAGGTAGAGGCGAGGGGTGTGGGAAAACGCTTGAAGCGCGTCCGCATTGCCCGAAACGAACCAGGCAGCAATGGGAAGCGTGATGGCCATGTCAAACCACAGGCCGCCCAGGCTGTTGGTATTCAGCTTCCGCCGCAAGGTGAAATACGCCGGAAAACCGATGGCCACGGCCATGGCTTCCCATGAGAATCCTCCGACACGCAGTACTTCATGCACCACCCCGAGGCAGGCGCTGCACGCAGCGGTGGTTTGCAGGGCGGTCAGGCGCTCTCCATACAGCAGCCGGCCGATGATGAGCATGGACAGGGGCATGAGGAAATAGCCGAGGGACACTTGGAGTGCCCGCCCGTTGACGGGCGCCCAGAGGAACAGCCACTGCTGGCTGCCGACCAGCGCGCTGCTCAGGATCAGGCCGGCGGCGAGCATGGGCTGTGCACGCACGCGCCTGGCGATGCCGCGAACCAGATGCCATTGGCAGGTTGCAATGAGAAACACGGTCACGCACGGCAGCGTGAGCAGCATGCGCCATCCGAAGATCTGCTCGCCGTTCAACGGATGCAGCAAGGTCGCGTAATAGTAGAGGCCGGCAAACAGTGCCGACGAGAAGACCGAAAGAACGATGCCTTGCTGCATGGATGAAGCTTGCATCGCGTCAGGCGTATTGCGCTACACCGTTGCCGAGCGACCAGTTCTCCTTTGCCACCTCGACCAGGCTCACGAATACGTCTTCCGGCCGGATGCCGGGACGGTCGCCGAGCAGCTCGACGAGGCGCCGGTACAGCGCTTTCTTCTGTTCGGCGGTGCGGGTGTTGTTGGCGGTGATCTGGATATACACGACGTCGGCGCTCCGGGCGACGCCGAGATAGGTCGGGCTGTAGCGGAAATTCGCCGCTTCGTGCTCCGTGATGGTCATGAACTGGTCGTCTTCCGGCACGTTGAATGTTTCGTGCATCGCCCGGTAAACCCCGTCGAAGATCGCTTGGCGGTAGGCTTCCGGCTTTCCTGCGCGCATGGAAATGTGAACGAGTGGCATTGCGGCTCCTTTCGATTTATCCGGACTTCATGGTAAGCGCCGCCGCATAATTTTGATATGCTATAGGAATTAATTTCAATGATAACGGTTTGAAATGATAGAGCGTCCTCTTGACCTGGATGCCGTCCAGGCTTTCATCCGTGTTGCCGAGCTCGGCAGCTTCACCCGCGCTGCGGAAGCGATGCGGACGACGCAGGCCGCGGTCAGCCTGAAGCTGAAGCGGCTCGAAGACAGGCTCGGCTGCCGGCTCGTCGAGCGCACGCCCCGTTATGTGCAGCTTTCGGCGCACGGCGAAGCTTTCCTCGACCACGCCCGCGAACTCCTGGAAGCGCACCAGCGCGCGCTCGGCGTATTTGCCGCCAGCCGCCAGCGTCTCACCATCGGCATCAGCGACCACGTGGCGGGGCCGGAGCTTCCGGCCCTGATTGCGCGCATGAACGCGCAAGACCCGCAGCTCTTGATCGAGATCCGGATCGGTTCTTCCGGCGACCTGCTGCAAAGCTTCGACCGGCGGGAGCTGGACACGGCGATCGTGCGCCTGCACGCCGGGCGCAATGACGGCGAGATCCTTGCTGAAGAAAAGTTCGGCTGGTTCGCGGCGCCGGGCTGGCAGCATCGCACGGGCGAGCCCCTGCCGCTCGCCACGCTTGCCGAGCCCTGCGGCGTGCGCGCGCTGGCCGGACAGCTTCTCGATGCGGCTGCCGTGCCGTGGACGGAGATCTTTGTCGGCGGCGGGGTTGCGGCCGTCTCCGCTGCCGTCATGGCCGGGCTCGGCGTCGCTGCATTGGCGCCGCGCATGGTGCCGTTTGGCGCGGTTGACGTCGGTCCAAGGCTCGGGCTTCCCGATTTGCCGCGCTTGCCGGTTTTGCTTCATTCAAGGGTCAAGGGCGGCCGGGCGCGCGAAGCGCTTGCCGCGCTTTCGGCGGCATTCAGGGGCGCGGTCCGGGGTTAGGCGCCGGACCGAAAACTTCCATACCGCTTCGCTGAAAGAAAAGAAGTGCCTGAAGCCGGTAGAATCGTCCGCTTTCAAGAACTCGGGCGGACATGAGCATGGAATGGACAGGCTTCCTTCGCACCTTCGGATTATTCTTCGCTACTGCAATCGCCGAACTGCTTGGGTGTTACCTGCCGCTGCTTTGGCTGACGGGTAAGGCAAGCATCTGGCTGCTCTTGCCTGCGGCACTCAGCCTGGTAATGTTTGTCTGGCTCCTGACGCTGCACCCGACGGCCAGCGGCAGGGTCTATGCGACCTATGGTGCGGTCTACATCGCGGCCGCGCTGGGATGGCTCTGGCTGGTCGACGGCGTGCAACCGAGCTGGAGCGACGTCCTGGGTGCCGGCCTCGCGCTCTGCGGAGCAGTGGTCATTGTGATGGGGCAGCGAGCAGCCTGAGGCCTGAGGCCTGATTCGAGAGGCGGCGCGGCATGGCATGACGAGCGGGACATCAACGACCGCGCCAGGGGCGGCGCTGCATCGCGCTGATGGACGGCCCATGCGGGGCCGGAATGAACAGGAGGCGCAAGGGAACCGTGCGCCTCCTTTTTCAGTGCCTGATCCGCCGGATCAGAAGCGGTAGCTGACGCCCACGCGAAGAACCGGATAGGCCTTGAAATCCTTCACTTCATCGCGCAGACGAACGTTTTCCGCGGCGACGTCGGCCGCCAGCTGTGCGCAGACGGGGGCCGGCGCGGTGCAGCCATTGTTGGCGAGCGAGGTCCGCGGGGAGCCCTGGAGGAGCACGCCGAGGTCGGCATTGAAGCCGAAGCCAGCCTTGTCGCCGGCGACGGCGTTGCCCCAGCCGATGCCGAGATAGGGAGCGAAATTACGGAAGTCCACCTGGCCGTTCAGCGTCCCTGCCGACGCGGCGGTATACGTGTTGCCGTTCAGCGTATAGGTGCCGGCTGCGGTCGGGCGGCCGTTCGCGGTGATCTTGTTGCCGTTGTAGACCACGCCACCGGTGAAGCGGAATGCGCCGCCGGCCGGGTACCAGTCGAGCAGGGCGTCGAGCGTCTTGAGCTTGAGCTTGAAATCGTAGTCGACGTTGGACGTCGAACCGTCGAAGGAGTAGTTCAGCAGGCTGGTGCCGATGCGGGCATTGAGCTGCTTCTGTACCGGGACAACGGCGTGGATGCCGAGGCCGGTGGTTCCGGCTTCGACGGAAAGACCGATGTCTGCTGCAGCGGCGCTCATCGATGCCGCGCCGGCCAGTACTGCCAAGTAAAGCTTCTTCACGTTTTGTTTCCTGTATGTAGTTGCGGATGCAGTACCCCGCGCGCGCGGTGGCGCCTTGGGTTGACTGGGGGGGAAACTGCGGGCCGAACTCTAGCAGCGCGTGTTTCAGGGCGACAATCCCATAAATCGGGGAAGGAAAACCGCCTACACGCAGACTCCCCCGGACTCGGACACGTTGCCAGCCGCCGTGCCGGGGATGCGTTCAGCAATAAGTGAACCGATTCCAGCGGATGCCGAAAGGTTCAATACTGCGAAAGGGAATGGGTTGCATCCCCCGGCATGCGCAAGGGGATGCAGATGCGCACTTGCTTATAGCGAGGGACGGATGGCGACATTCAGTACCGCGCTTGCTTTCACCTTGTTTGCCGACAAGGTCTGCGGCTGGCCGGCGGCGACGCCGCAGTACGCGTCCTTGCCCGCTGCGGCCACCCCGCAATACGCGTCCTTCCCTGCCGCGGCTACGCCGCAGTAGGCGTCCTTGCCTTCCGCAGCCACCCCGCAGTAGGCGTCCTTGCCTTCCGCAGCCACACCGCAGTAAGCATCCTTGCCTTCCGCAGCCACACCGCAGTAAGCATCCTTGCCCGCTGCAGCGACGCCACAGTACGCATCCTTGCCTTCCGCCGTCACACCGCAATAGCCCGGCGCGGTGGTGCCCGGCTCGCCGAATTCTTTCTCATACAGCCCGCGCGTCGTCTGCCCCGCTGTAGACAGGTTGCGCGCGTCGTCCTCTCCGCGCATGCCGAAATAGGGGAAATGGTGGAGGAAGTAGCCGAATACGCGCTGGCAATCCTCGGCGTACTTCAGTGTGTCCAGGATGTGGCCGTGCCAGAATTTGTCCACGGCCTTGTTCGGTACGATCGTTTCTTCGGGGTACTTCGCCAGCAAGGTCAGGAAGCGTTTGTACTCGCGTTCCATCGCGTCGGCATGCTGGCGCGACCAGCCGTACCCTTCTTCACGGTCCATCAGCTTGAACTTGATCGGGCTCAGGTCGAGTGCGTCAATGGCCGCGACGATTTCATCCTTCGTTTTTCCTGGCAAATTCGCTTTCATGTTGAATCCCCTATGACTAAGATTAAACGCCGCAGGGCAGCGATGCCCTGCGGTTCGACACTCCACGCTCCACCGAGTCGTGATTGTGTTGGAGTAGGGGTGTGATGTCTTCGCCGCACATTGGCTTGCAAAAGTAGAACCCCTGTATCTGGTCGCATCCGTTCATCTTCAGGAACTGCAGCTGCTCGTCCGTCTCGACCCCTTCCGCAATGACCTTCAGGCGCAGGCTGTGGCCGAGTCCGATGATGCCCAGTGTCATGGCCATGTCGTCGGCTTCCTGCGGGATGTCCTTGATGAAGAAGCGGTCGACCTTGACGCAGGTGACGGGCAGCCGCCGCAAGTACGCAAGTGACGAGTAGCCCGTGCCAAAGTCGTCGATCGAAAGCTGGATTCCCATGGCGCGCAGTTCCGTCAGCACGCGGATCGCGTGGTCGGTGTTATGCATCACCATGCTTTCCGTGACTTCCAGTTCCAGCCATTCGGGCGAGATGCCGGTGGCGGCGAGCGCATCGCAGATGTCCTTGACGAGGTTCGCATGCCGGAACTGGCGCGCCGACAGATTGACCGCGATCGGCGTCTTCGGCAGGCCCTGCTGCTGCCAGGTCCGCACCTGTTCGCACGCTGTTTTCAATGCCCAGTTGCCGATCTCGATGATCAGGCCCGATTCCTCGGCGACGGGAACAAAGTCGGCCGGGGATATCCAGCTCCAGTCCGGATGGCGCCAGCGCAGCAGCGCTTCCACGCCAGCGATCCTGCCGGTATGCAGGTCGAGCTTGGGTTGGTAGTGCAGTTCCAGCTCGCCGCGCGCAGTGGCATGCCGCAAGCTGGCCTCCAGTGCCAGCCGCTGGAAATGGCGTTCGTCCATCTGCGACGAATACAGCTTGTAGGTATTTCCCTCGGCCTTGGCGCGGTACATGGCCGTGTCCGCGCTCGTCAGCAGGGTCTCCACGTCGGTACCGTCGTGCGGATAGCGGCTGATCCCGATGCTTGCGCCCACCAGCAGTTCCTGCCCCTCGAAGGTGAACGGTTCCACCAGCGCCGCCAATACCTTCCGCGCGATGGTGAGAACATCGCCGATATCCGCGAAGCGTTCGATGAGCAGCGCGAATTCGTCGCCGCCGAGGCGGGCGACGATGTCGCTCTCGCGCGTGCATGCGGTCAGGCGCCGGGCGCACTCCTGCAACAGCCGGTCTCCCGCGCCGTGGCCCAGGGTGTCGTTCACCAGCTTGAAGCGGTCAAGGTCGATGAACAAGACGGCGAGCCCGGCGCAATGGCGGGCGTCGCGCGCGATCGCCTGCGTCAGGCATTGATTGAACATGCACCGGTTGGGCAGGTTGGTCAGCGAATCATGTGCCGCAACATGGCGCAGCGTGTTCTCTACCGACTTGCGCAGGAAATACTGCCCTACCTGGCGCCCGATCGAGTCGAGCACCCCCGCCACCGCATCTTCCTGCTGGTTCAGGGCCGGCACCGTGCACACGATGACGCCGAACAGGTTGTCGGCGGATTGGATGGGGAATGCGGCGAGCAGCGTTCCGATTCCGTCGCCATGCTGTTGCGCAAAAACCGTGCTGCGCAGGCGAGCGGCGCGCTCGGAAACGCCGGCCGCGTCCGTCTCGGCCGACGAGCCGGGCCAGCGCAGGCACTGCGTCAGGCGCTTGCCGCGCTCATCCATGCGATAGAAGACGCCATTGGTCCAGCCAAAGCCGGTGCACACGATCTCGATCACCGCCGGCATGACCTGCTGCGCGTCTTCGGTGGCCGACGCCACATGGCGGGTCACCCGATGCTCCACTTCGGCCCGTACACTCGCCAGCTTGCGCTCGGTGATGTCCATCACGATGCCGTCCAGGCCATTTTCCTTGTTGCGGCGGCATACCAGCTGCGCCCAGACCGGCGCGCCTTCGTTTTGCGCGATGCGCAGTTCGGCCTGGAACTCTTTGGCCGAACGCAAGACACTTTCGAATCCGGCCTTGACGGCGGCGGCGTCGTCCTCATGCACCCGCGCAAGAAAATCCTGGTAATGCATCGGCCGTCCGCCCGGCGCCAGGCCGAATATGCGATAGGTCTCGTTGGAACACTCCATGCGCCCATCGGCCGGGTAAAGCTTCCAGTTGCCCAGGCGCGCGATGCGCTGCGCCTCTTTCAAGTTCGCCTCCCGCTCGGAGAGATCCTTGGTGATCTCGCGGGCGATCTCCAGGGCCCGGCTGCGCGATGTCGCAATCGAATACAAGAGATAGAAGAGCGAGGCCGTCAGCAGAAATCCGGTAGCGAGCGCAAGCCAGGGCGCCACGCGGTCGAAGCCCAGTATGTAAGCATCCTTGCGTGCGGTGAATTCGACATTCCATGTACGGCTGGCGATGACCATCGGCAGGCGCGCGATGAACTGGTCGTCGTCCACCTCGTGCGGTTCGACGGCCGGCGAGGGATGCAGGTTGTGACTGTCGAACAGGAGGCGCGGCACGTCGCTGCCGGGTTGCGGCCGGCCGGCTGCCGGTCCCATATCCGACAGGCGGAAGCGCACGTAGTTGAGTTTCTCTTCGTCGAGCACGCCGCGCATCAGATTGCGGACGTTGAAACCCGCGCCGAGCGAGCCCAGGTAGGCGGCGCGGCGCTCCTCGACTGAGGCGAGCGGCATTCCGTAGCGGTACACCGGCAGCCGCATTGCCAGGCCAAGATGCGGGTTCCGGCCGTCGACCTTGATCAGCGTGCCGGAGGAGGTGAGGGCGCCGGTGTCGCGCGCTGCTTCCAGCGCCGCCCGCACCGGCGGATTCGCCGCAATGTCGAGACCGAAGTTCGGTGCGCTCTGGTCCATGGGTTCAAGATAAGTGAGGACCGTGTACTGGTCCCGTTCGCCCGCCGGTTTGACCGCAAAGCCGGGATAACCCGCGGGCGTCATGCTCGTGTCTTGCCGGACCTGACTCTCGAATGCCTGCTTGCGTTCATGCGGGACATGCTCGGCATAGTTGATGCTCTGGAAGCCCGGATAATGCGTTTGCAGGTTCAGGCCGGTGACATAATCGTGGAACTGCTGGCGCGACACCGGCACCGGTGTGTTGAAGCGCGCGGCGAGGCCGTGGATCACATCCGCGTACGACTGGATGCGCCGGTGGATCGCTTCCTGCCCCTCGTATGCCATGCGTTCGAAGCGGAATCCGGCCTGTTCCTCGATCTGGCTTTTGACGAAAGAGAAGAAGAAAACCGAGAGGACGATGCCAACGGTGAGCACACCCCACGCGCTCACGAGCGGCCAGACGGAGATGCGGCGGTCAGGCGAAGCGTCCTTGTTTCCTCCCGTGTGCGGCGCTAGGGCTGTCGCCCTCGCCGGCGCCAACGGAATCAGCCGGCGGTCCGCAGCGGCGGGGGATCTGCGGGTGGACATCATGCGCCCGGCCCCTGCCTGTGCAAGCCGGCGGCACTGCCCTTGTCCGCCGGCGGCAATGACCGGCGAAGGCTGGTGGTTCTGCGCCCGAGACACATGATTGCGGAATCCATCCAATGAGAGTAATTGCGCCGCAGCGATGACATGGCGCCGTGCCATGCCGCCCGGGGCAAGCCGTGCAAGCGCCTGTCCTTAGGTCCAAGCTAATGCCATCCTTGCCGTAAGGAAATTACTGTTAAAGAATATTAGTTGCCGTTTTGCTCAGTGCGTCTCTGCAAAAGGGCAATGCGAGGCAGGCGGCGGCTCAAGCCGGTTCTTTTTCTACCTGGTAGGTCGACTGCACAAAGCCGAACGGGTAGGACTTCGACGAGGCGAGCTTGAGCGTCACGTCACGGGAGAGTGTTCCGAAGAGGGTGCGGCCGGCACCGAGCAGCACCGGAATGGTCGTGATCGTGAGATCGGTGATCAGGCCGTCCCGCAGGAACGCCTGGATGAGCTGCCCTCCATCGACATACAAGCGCTGGTGACCGCATTGCCCGGCAATGGCGACGATCTCGCGTGGCGAGTCGTTCATCAGCCGCACTTGCGGCGGCAGTGTCGCGGGGAGACTCTTGAGCGTGCGGCTGACGACCCAGACCGGCTTGTCGCCATACGGCCACGCAGGAAAGGACAAGACGGTTTCGAAGGTCCCCCTGCCCATGACCAGCACATCGACCGATGACATGAAAGCGCCGTATCCGCAATCCTCGCCTTGCGTCACCGTTGCGTTGGCCGCCTCCAGCCAATCGATGCTCCCGTCGGAGCGCGCGATGTAGCCGTCGAGGGATGTGGCGATGAAGACCGAGCAGCGAAGAGACATTTGACGCACGCAATCCTACATGACGATGGCGAAGTTGAACTTCGCATGCATTGCCGCCGCTTTTCTTGCGAACGCGAGGCTTTCTTGCAGTTCGATCATGACATTGTCATGGTCGTTCCTAAGGAGGCCGAACCTTGTCTTTTTTGCCTGGATTTCGGCGAGAAGCGCCTCCAGCAAGCGAACCGCATCCTGCGACGCCACCCAGACGCCGTTTTGCGCCATGAGCTCGTTGGTGGACTTTACGCCGTCCGGAAGTTCATCATCCCGCAGGTTAAACTGCATGTCGGTGGAGTCGCAGAGGGAAGAGAACGCCTGCAGCTTCGTGGCGGCGGCGACGCTGTCCAGCTTGTCCGAATACTTGTAGAGGGCATGCTTGTCCGCCTCATCGGATGTCACTACGCCGTCCAGCAGGTAGTTGGCCCAAAGGACTGTGCTCATCTCTCACCTCCCTATTGTTTTCAAGGTCCCTGGTTAAGGTGCCGTAAGTTTATCGTCAAATGCCCTTCAAAACCGAACTTGCACGCGTAAGCCTGGCGGCATTCCTGAGCCTCATGGCCTGTGCACTTCTGTACTTTTTCTATGCACTCGCCTGGCCGCTGTTTTCGGGGGCGGGGACATGGGGGCTGGATCTGTTGTCCCGTGCCGGCGCCTTGTCCGCAGTTTTTCTTTTCTTGGGCGCCCTCGCCACGTTCGGATATGGCGCTCCGGTTTATGCCTGGAGCAGGCGGCGCAACGCCGCGCGGTGGTGGACAGCCGCGTTGATCGGTGTGATGCCCGGGGTGGCCGCCGTGGCGCTCGGGAATTTCTGGGGTGTTTATCTCGTCGCAGGCGGGACCGCGGTTTCATTGCTCACGCATGGAATCCATGCGCGACTCTGGGGCGGCCGCGACAGGTGACAGCGCGTGGCGTTCATCGGGTTCATCCCGCCACGCGCGCCTTCTTGCGTTCAAACATGCGCTGATCCGCCTTCTTCAACAGCGCATCGATATCCATGCCGTCGCCGGGATATTGCGCCCAGCCGATGGAAGCGCCGACGCGGCAAGCGATGCCGGGCCCGACTTCGACCGGCGCTGCGATCACTTGAAGCAGCTTCGCGCGCACGGCACCGATATCCTCGGCGGAATACATCCCGTGCAAATACACCACGAATTCGTCGCCGCCGAAGCGTGCCACTTCGTCGTCGGCGCGCAAGGCCTTCTTGAGGCGGCCGGCGATTTCGATCAGCACCTTGTCGCCCGCATCGTGTCCGTGCTCGTCATTGACCTGCTTGAAGAAATCGAGGTCGACAAACAGCAGCGCAAACTTCAGCGGCATCACTTCGGAAGCCGTCGAGGCGCGGAATTCGATCTGCGAGACGAGGGATTGCCGGTTGAGCACGCCGGTCAGCTTGTCCGTGCGCAGGTTGCGCTCCATTTCCTGCAGGCTCTTGGCAAGCACGCCGATCTCGTCGGCGCGGCGGATATCGAGCGGCGCCAGGGGGCGGCCTTGTCCGATGCTTTCGGCGGCGTTCGTCAGCTTGCGGATGTCCGTCAATACCCAGTGCAGCAATCCTGAGCCGAGCGCGAGCAGGAGCAGGACGGCAATGAACGCAATGCCGAAGCTTTCGTAGAAGACGGTCGAGACGTTTCCGATGAAGTCGGCGCGGGGAATGGCGACAACGGTGATCCATTCGAGGCCGGCCGTGTCCCGCAGCAGGCTTGCGCCCACCTGGATGACGCCCATGTCTGTTTCGAACTCGCGCGATACGGGCGTCTCGAGACGATCCCCGTCCCGCTGCCACTGGAGCACTTGTTCGTACGCCTGGCGCAGCAGCGGCGAGACGCTTTCGCCGGCCATGAGCCGCACCAGCGCATCGTTTTCAACCCGGTAGGGCAATTCATTGGTCGAGGTCGCGATAATGGCGCCCGAGCGCTCCACGACGAAGGCAACGCCATGACGGCTGACCGATAGCGAGCTGAAAAAATCGGTGAGCTGACTGAGCGACAGGTCGGTCGCTGCAACACCGACGAGCTGATGGTCGGCGCCGTAGGCCGGCTTGGACAGGGTGATCGTCGGCTCGCGCGTGGTGAAGTCGGTATAGACCGACGACCAGCTTTCCTGGCCGTTGACCAAGGCAGTCTTGTACCAGGGGCGCGTACGCGGATCGTAATTGTCCGTACGAAGCAGGCCAAGGCGCTTGCCCGGCGCTCCGACGCTGTACACCTTGCGGGTGTTGGCACCCGGCTCCCGCAGGCGCAGCTCGATGTGGTCCACCGCGCGCAGGATGCCGACGAAGCTGCCGTCGGCGCCGCCGAAATAGGCGTAGTTGTTCACGGCCGGGAAGAATCCGGTCGCGACCCAAAGCTGGCGTTCCAGGTCTTCGACGGTGGATGGGATCAGGAAAGGCGTGGTCGTGTAGTCGGCCGGCGAGTAGATCGGGTTGGGAACGACCGTGTTGAGCGCAACCCTTGCCCCGCTGAGGTGGCTTTCGGTCTGGGTCGTGACGCGGCCCACCATGTCGAGCAGGACACGCTGCGAGAATTCCTGCCCGGCGTAATCGGCGGAGCGGTGCGAGGCCCAGTAGATCACTACCGCCAGCGACAGCACCAGAAGGATGAAGGGTACGACTAGTACACGTTTCAAAGAGGTCAGTTGCATGCGCAAACTCTTTGTGGAATCACTACCCGGATACACATGCTGTTGTCATGACGCTATCCGGCGGCCATTCTCCTGACCGTGGTGCGCAGGAGGAACTGGATAAGGCGCACACCTTAACATAAATTAAGATTGCCTATCGGCAATGCTACTCCAGGGCCGGGTTTTACGCGGCAAAAGGATGAGGAGTGTGGTGGGGAGCAGACAGCGCCGAGGAAGAGTGTGGATGTCAGAAGAGACAGGCCGGGCGGCGCGCGGACGCTTTGTGCCGCCGGCAAAATCAGTGCAACGAGGCTCAGCTGCAGCTGCAACCACCTCCGCCTCCGCCGCAACCGCCTGTGCGGGCAGCGGTCTGCATTGCATACCCGGCATCCGTCAATACGGCTTGCAGGCTCTGCCTGGATGCAAGGTCGGCATTGAATTGGACGTTCAATTCATTGCGCAGGAGCGAGGGGGTGACGGCGATGACGCCTTCGACACCGCTCAACACCTTGACCGCCTCGTCCATGGATTGCTGGGTCGTTGCTTGTCGAAACTGAAAAATCTCGGATTGCATGGTTTTTCCTTGTATTGCTGGGTGACAAATTACGGCTTGGCAAACCGTATTGTGGCATAAGATGGAAAACGCATGCATCTTTTAATCCTCCTTGCGCAACATCATTTACCAGAACGGGTTCAGACAGCACTTGTCAAACTACTAGTTGCGGCACGGCGGACTGCTCGCCAGTAGCGGGACCGCTCTTTTATCGAGGAGGGCTTCATGAAGGTTAAGACAACCTTGGTGCTCACCGGACTTGTGCTTGCCATGTTGTCGGCGTGCCAGAAAGCGCCGGAGCCGAAGACGACGGGCGCTGATCCGACCAGCGGTTCTTCCCCGGCTGTTTCACCGGCACCGCCGGGTGGATCGGTCGCGCTGCCGGCAGAAAAGACGCCGCCGTCGGATGCGACGGTTCCGCCCTCCGCCAGTGCGGGAAGCAAGGGCAATAGCGGCGATGCCAACACGCCGACCCAGGCCAATCCGGCCGCGCTGCAGAAATCGCAGGAGCAGGGGACCATGCCGCATTCCGGGCAGGTCAACAATCACTCTGTGCCGGAAACGACCGGAACCACGGGAACCAAGAAGTAAGACGCGTCAGCGCTGGGCTGCCGTCGGAAAGAACAACTGCTGTCCGTCGACGCGGAAGGCAGCGATCCGCTTTTGCCCGGCTTCCGACGTGATCCAGCGGATCAGTTTCATCGCGCCCTCGGCATTGACGCCTGGGTGCCGCGCCGGATTGACGGCGATGATCCCGTAGGGGTTGAACATGGCCGGGTCGCCCTCGACGGCGATGGCCAGTCCTGTCCTTGCCTTGTAGGCAACGTAGGTGGCGCGGTCCGTCAGCGTGTAGGCCTGCAGCTCCGCCGCCATGTTCAGCACTTCACCCATGCCCAGGCCGGCGGAGACATAGGCGCTGCCGGCCGGCTTGACGCCGGCGGTCTTCCAGTACGCCTGTTCCATCTGGTCGGTGCCCGAGTTGTCGCCGCGTGAGATGAAGCGCGCCTTTGCCTGCACGATCTTGCGGAATGCGGCGTGCACGTCCTTCATTCCCTTGATGCCGGCAGGGTCGGCAGACGGACCGACCACGATGAAGTCGTTGTACATCACGTCACGCCGCTCCACGCCGTATCCCTGCGCGACGAACTGGTCTTCCGCAGCCCGGGCATGGACGAGCGTGACGTCGACGTCGCCGTTCTTCGCCAGTTCAAGCGCCTTGCCGGTGCCCACCGAAATCACCTGCACCTTCAGGCCGGATTCCGACTCGAAGGGCGGCAGCAGGTAGCGCAGCAGGCCGGAGTTTTCGGTGCTGGTCGTTGTCGACAGCTTGAGGACTTGCTGTGCCGGGGCGGCCGGCGCCAGCCAGAGCAGGGACATTGCCAGCACAATGTTCAGGAATCGTTTCACGTTGTTCACTCCTTGCTTGGTTCAGAGAACCCGCCGCAGCCGGTTCTGGCGTGCCTGCAGGCGGCCGTCGCGCAGCTTCAGGCGTTCCACCCGGGGCAGGGAAATCAGGTCGCGGTCGTGGCAGGCCATGACGACGGTGCGTCCTTCCGCGACCAGCGAGGGGATCAGCGCAATCACCTGCTCGCGGGCGGCGCCGTCGAGGTTCGATGTCGGTTCATCCAGCAACAGCAGTTTCGGCTGGAGCACATAGGCGCGGGCCAGCGCGACGCGCTGCTTTTCGCCGCCGGAAAGCGTGGCCGGCTTGCTCTTGCGCAGGTGCTCCACGCCCGCCCATTGCATGGCCGCGTCGACGCGGCGTACGATCTCATCCCGCTCCAACCCGCGCGCGCTCAAGCCGTAGGCGATGTTTTCCGGCACCGAAGTGGAGAACATGACCGGGTGCTGGTGCACATACACCACGGCATCGCGCAAGGCCCTGGGATAGGGGGCGAGCGTCACCGGCGCATCGAGGAAGCGCACCGATTCCACCTCGGCGCTTTCCAGTCCGGCGAGAATGCGCAGCAGGGTGCTCTTGCCGGTGCCGTTCAGGCCGGTCAGCGCATAGGCCGCGCCCTGGCGCAACACGAGGCGGTCGATGTCGAACAGGAGGCGTTGGCCGAAGCACTTTTTCAGGCCGGCGATGTCGAGCATCGGACTCATGCGCCGGCCCTTGCCGTCCGGGTATCGCCTTGCGCCAGCACGAGCGCGGCATTGATCAGCAAGGCAATCGTGACCAGCACGATGCCCAGCGCGATGCCCTGCGCGAATTCTCCCTTGCTGGTCTGCAGCGCAATGGCGGTCGTCATGGTGCGCGTCTCGCCGACGATATTCCCGCCGATCATGATGGCGCAGCCGACTTCCGAGATGACGCGGCCGAAGCCAGTGATGACCGCGGCCATGATGCCGAAGCGGACTTCATGGAGCACGGTGCGCATTGCTCCCCAGCGCGAGGCGCCGAGCGTGACGGCGGTTTCCGCGATGCGCGGATCGGCGGCCTGGATTGCCGCCAGCGAGAAGGCGGTCAGGACCGGCAGTGCGATCAGTACCTGGCCCGCGATGATGCCGCTTTGCGAAAACAGCCAGTGCAGCTCTCCCAGCGGGCCCTGGCGGGACAGCATGAGGTACAGCAGCAGGCCGATCAGCACGGTGGGCAGCGACAGCGTCGCCTGCACCAGCCAGATCACGACGCGGCGGCCGCGAAACGAATGGGTGGCAAGGCCGTAGCCGGCCAGGACGGCCAGCGGCGTCGCGATGACCAGCGCGGCCAGGGTGGTTTTCAGGGATACCCAGATGACCTGCCAGAGCTCGGCATCGCCGGTGAAGAGGAGGGAAAAGGCGGCGTGGACGGCGTCGGACAGTTGCATGTTCGGTCAGGCCACCCGGAGGACGTCGGCCAGGTGAGTTTCCATGATCAGCCTTTCCTTGCCGGAGAGGGCGAGGAAGTGCTTGCCGGTGCAGCGTGCAAGCAGGCACATGCCCAGGCGCTCGGCCACCATGTGCCCCATCTGCGTGGTGCCCGAGCGCGACAGCAGGAAGGGAATGCCCATCTGCGCGCCCTTGATCACCATTTCCGAGGTGAGCCGCCCGGTGGTGTAGAACACCTTGTCTTCGCCGGTGAAGCCGTCCAGCCACATCAGCCCGGCGATGGAATCCACGGCGTTGTGGCGGCCCACGTCTTCGATGAAGTACAGCAGCTCGCCCTCGCCGGTGAACAGCGCGCAGCCGTGCACCGATCCCGCCTGCTTGTAGATGGACTGGTAGGTGCGCACCGTGTCGACCACGCGGTACAGCACCGACTGCCGCAGGCGCGCGTCGGGCGGCAGCACGATGCGGTCGATCTCGTCCATCAGCCCGCCGAACACCGAGCCCTGGCCGCAGCCAGTGGTCACGACCTTGCGTGCGGTGCGCTCCGCGATATCGGCGATGCCGCTGACAGTTTTCACGGCAACGGCATCGACGTCCCAGTCAACAGTGATGGACTCGACATCCTCGATCGAGTTGACCAGCCGCTGGTTGCGGAGATAGCCGAGGGTCAGGGCTTCGGGCGCGGCGCCGAGCGTCATGAGGGTCACCAGTTCCCGTTTGTCCACATAGACGGTGAGCGGCCGTTCCGCCGGGATCGAGATCACGGACAAGCGCCCGCGCTCGTCCATCGCCTCCACCTCTCGGGTCAGGGGGGCTCGGGCATTGGTCATGGTAGGCCGACGAGACATGGCTGGCTTTCGACGCGTTGAACAAATTCACTTCTTCGGCGCTGCTGCCGCTGCTGCCGGTGCAGGAGCGGCAGCAGCAGCGGCAGGGGCCGCCTGCGGTGCCGCGGCAGCGCTTCCTGCAGCGGGGGCAGCGGGAGCAGCCGCAGCACTCGGCGTATAGGGGCCGGGATCGGTGCAGGGCGGCGTTTCCACCGTCTGCTTCGGCGCCCCTTCCTTGGTCTTCCGGTATTGCTGTGCCACACGGTCTTGCGAGAGGCAAAGTTTGTAGGCGGCGACTTTTTCAGTCCATGCCGCCTTGTCTTTCGCGGCGGCGGCCGCGGCGGCGGCTTCGGGGGATTGCGGCGGCAGCTTGGCCACGGCGCTGCCCGCGCAGAGCGCCAGCAGGGTCGTCAGTACGAGTACTTTACGCATCGAGCTCTCCTCCAGATCAGGCCTTGACGGGCGATGGCGATCCGCCGGAACGCGGCCGCGTGC
The DNA here is from genome assembly GCF_035654295.1 of Noviherbaspirillum sp. Lineage (GTDB taxonomy): Bacteria > Pseudomonadota > Gammaproteobacteria > Burkholderiales > Burkholderiaceae_D > Noviherbaspirillum. The sequence continues at coordinate 43,873 of NZ_DASRXF010000203.1, forward strand.
GCACGCGCGGCACTTCGCCGCGCTGCACCTGCTCGTACCACAGGTCGTGATGTTCCTTGGCCCAGCTGTCGTCCACATAGCCGTGGCGCATCGCGTCGTAGGTGCCTTCCATGCCGACGGTGCCGAGATAGATATGGCCGACCGCGCCGGCCAGCATCAAGGTCGCGCCGAGCAGGTGGACGATGTGGGCGAGCTGCATGTTGCCGCGGGTATAGGCGATGCCGGGCACCAGCATGTCGAGCACGAAGCCGGAGGCGCTGATGATGAGTCCCAGCAGCACCAGCCCGCCCCAGAACCAGATCTTTTCGCCGCCATTGAAGCGGCCGGAACTGGGCTCCTTGCCGCTGAACAGGCCCCCGGCTCGCATCAGCCAGCGCACATCATGCTTGCGCGGCAGGTTATCGCGCACGTACAGCACGAAGAAGACGATGATCGAGATGGTAAACAGCGGTCCGACGAAGTTGTGGACGTTTTTCAGCGCATAGGTCAGCCAGCCGAACAGCGTATGGCCGATCAGGGGCAGCAGCAGGTAGCGGCCGAACAGCATGACCAGGCCGGATATGGCGAGCACGACGAAGCTGATGGCAACCGTCCAGTGCACGATCCGTTCGGCGCGGGTGAAGCGCTCGATACGGCGCCCGGTCGGCGCTTCCTTGGTCCGGATCTTGCCGGCGACGAAGTAAAGGATGGCCACCACCGCCAGCGCGGCAAGGATGAGGCCGGCGCCAATCGCGGTCATCGGTCCGTTGCGGTACTGGCGCCATGCTTCGCCTGCCGTGGTCGCGCGGTCCTGCCCGATGAAGCGGCTCATGGGCTGGATCAGCACGCCGGCTTCCGGGTCAGGGAGGCTGGAATAGTGCGCCGTGCCGCTATTGACGGCACGCCACACCGGCGCGTTGTTGCCCGGCTGGTCTCGCTGCCGCTCGGCCTGGTTCTGCTTGAGGATGTCGACCGACTCCACCTTGGGCAAGCCGGCGCCCGGATTCTGCGCCGGCGCCGGCTGCGCATCCTGTGCGGACGCCGAGGCCGCCAGCATCGCGGAGAAGACAAGGGTGGCAATCCATCTGTTCATTGCGTCGTCCCTCCCTGTGCAGGCGGGTTGCCTGTGCCCGTCCTGATGTACTCGTTCTGGAGCTGGCCGCGTGCCCTGATCTGGTTTTCCCAGCTCGCCTGGTTGCCGGGATTCCAGCCTTTCGCCACATGCGGGTTGTGCGCGCCTTGCCAGGGAACGACATCGGCCCGGTTGGTGTTGCCCGCAGCCTTGGTCTGGTCAGGCTCGCCGCAGGCGGCAAGCAGCGCTGCAGCGGAAAGGAGAAGAATGGCGGCCTTCATGATTTCTTCCCGTTCGGCGAGGTTGCCTGGTTGGGGGCCTTGCCGTAAGCGGTGCCCCATCCCCACACTTCGCTGCCCTTGCCGCGCTGCACGACACGGGTGCGGAAAATATCGGCCACCACGTCGCCGTCGCCGCCGAGCAGTGCCTTGGTCGAGCACATTTCCGCGCAGGCCGGCAGCTTTCCTTCCGCCAGGCGGTTGCGGCCGTATTTCTCGAACTCCGCGGTCGAGCCGTTTTCTTCCGGGCCCCCGGCGCAGAAGGTGCACTTGTCCATCTTGCCGCGCAGGCCGAAGGTGCCGCTCGACGGGAACTGCGGCGCGCCGAACGGGCAGGCGTAGGAACAGTAGCCGCAACCGATGCAGGTGTCCTTGTTGTGCAGCACCACGCCCTCGTCCGTGCGGTAGAAGCAGTCCACCGGGCAAACCGCCATGCAGGGCGCGTCGGAGCAATGCATGCAGGCCACGGAAATCGATTTCTCCTGCCCGACCACGCCATCGTTGATGGTCACCACGCGGCGCCGGTTCACGCCCCAGGGTACTTCGTTCTCGTTCTTGCAGGCGGTGGCGCAGCTGTTGCACTCGATGCAGCGCTCCGCGTCGCAAATGAATTTCATCCGTGCCATGTCGTCACTCCATCAGGCGGTGAAACGTTCGATGTTGCAAATC
>NZ_DASRXF010000204.1:0-36070 GCF_035654295.1 Noviherbaspirillum sp.
GCCCTTGCCGAACTGCTGGAGATGGTCGGCGAAGACCGGATTGAACAGCAGCGGCACATGGCCGAAGAAATCGTGGAAGATGTCCGGCTCGACGATGTAGTCGAACTCTTCGGGATCGCGCAGCCATACGGTGACCGGGAAGCGCCGCTCGGCAAGGTGCTCGAAGAAGGTCAGGTCGGGGATGAGGCCCGGCACCGCGACCAGTTCCCAGCCGGTGGCCTTGTGCAGCGCTTCGGTGGTACGGTCCAGGCGCGGGATCTCGTCCGCGGCGTTGAGCTTGCCCAGGCTTTCGATGAACAGTTCGCACGCGCGGTCGGGTACCAGCTTTGCCTGCCGCTGGTACAGCTTGCGCCAAAGGGCGTGCTGTTCCGGCGCGTAGGCCGCCCAATCCTGGCGCACGACGTAACGCTCGTCGCAACTGCTGTAATCGCCGCGCAGCTTCCCGCCATCCGACTTCTCTTCCAGCGTCTTGAAAAAGTCCGCCTGGTCGACAGTGGTGTTCATGATGACTTTCCTTATGCGGAAACCTGGTCGTCCTTCAGCACGCCGCGCCGGATCTGGTCGAGCTCGATCGATTCGAACAGCGCGCGGAAATTGCCCTCGCCGAAGCCCTGGTCGCCCTTGCGCTGAATGATCTCGAAGAAGATCGGCCCGATCACCGTCTGCGTGAAGATCTGCAGCAGCAGTTCGCGGTTGGTCGCATTGCTGTTGCCGTCGATGAGGATGCGCAGCCGGCGCAGTTCGTCCAGCTTCTCGCCGTGGCCCGGCAGGCGCTTGTCGATCAGGTCGTAGTAGGTGTCGATGGTGTCCTGGAAGGCCACGCTCGACTTCTTCATGCTGTCGACGGTGCTGTAGATGTCGTCGGTACCGAGCGCGATGTGCTGGATGCCTTCGCCGTGATAGAGGTCGAGGTATTCCGCGATCTGGGACTTGTCGTCGGAGGATTCGTTGATCGGGATGCGGATCTTGCCGCAGGGGGACGTCATTGCCTTCGACTTCAGGCCGGTCAGCTTGCCCTCGATGTCGAAATAGCGGATCTCGCGGAAGTTGAACAGGCGCTCGTAGAATTCCGCCCATTCCTTCATGCGGCCGCGGTGCACGTTATGGGTCAGGTGGTCGATGTAGGTCAGGCCGTGGCCCTTGGGATTGGCCTCCGCGCCGGGAATAGCGACGAAGTCGACGTCGTAGATGCTGATGTCGCCGATCGCACCCTGCGACCCTTCCTTGCCACGCCAGCGGTCGACAAAGTAGATCAGGGAGTCGCCGATGCCCTTGATGGCGGGAATGTTCAATTCCATCGGGCCGGTCTTGTTGTCGAAGCCCCAGGCACCGAGCTCCAGCGCGCGCTTGTAGGCGTAGGCGGCATCCTTCACGCGGAAGGCGATGGCGCAGATCGACGGACCGTGCTGGCGCGCAAAGCGCTGCGCGAACGAATCCTTCTCGGCATTGATGATGAAGTTGACTTCACCCTGGCGGTACAGCGTCACATCCTTGTGGCGGTGGCGGGCGATCGCGGTGAAGCCCATCTGTTCGAACAACGCGCCGAGCGCCTTGGGATCGGGGGCAGCGTATTCGATGAATTCGAAGCCGTCGGTGCCCATCGGGTTGTCCCAGGGTTGGAAATCCATGCCTGTCTCCTTCAAAAATTTTAATAAATAGCTAAAAGCAGTATAGTCAAGGCAGGGAGGCAGAAGATTGCGAAATCGACCCACAGAAACAGAATTTTGGCAATAAAATTGCAAAACCTTTTTTAAAATTGGTGATCCATGTCAAGAATCAACCTGGACAAAACCGACCTCAAGATTCTTTCCATCCTGCAGACGAATGGCCGGCTGACCAACCAGGAAGTGGCGGAGAAGGTGAACCTGTCCCCCTCGCCCTGCCTGCGGCGCATCAGGAACCTGGAAGAATCCGGAGTGATACGGCAATACGTGGCGTTGCTCGACCCGGACAAGATCGGGCTCGGCCTGCTGGCTTATGTGAATGTCCGGCTGGAAAAGCACAGCGACGCTTCGCCCGGCAATTCACGCTCGCCGCGCGCGGATTTCGCCGCCTCGGTGGAAAACTGGCCGGAAGTGGTGGCGTGCTACGCGATGACGGGGGAGATGGATTACCTGCTGCGGGTGCACGTCGAAGACATGGAGCACTTTTCGCATTTCATGATGGAAACCCTGCTCAAGCACCCCGCCGTGCTGGACGTGAAATCAAGCTTTGCGCTGCAGCGCATCAAGGACACGACGGCCTTGCCGCTGGTGTGACGGCCGGCGCATGCCGCGCCGCCACGTTTACTTTCCCTTCATGCCCGGCAATCTGCGCCACCACTTCATGGCGGCTTTCGTATTTGCCTTGAGGGTGTAGTCGAAGCTCGCGAATTGCTCTTCCACCGCCTCGGCCAGCATGCTTCCCGGATTGGCCGGCGTCAGCTTCAGGTAGGCATCGGCCTCGCCGTATTCGCGGTGGATTTCCATCCCGGCTTTCTTTGCGATATGGATCATTGTCTGGTTCGACGACAGGCAATGCATGTACAAGGTGTCCACGTCCTCGTTGCGGCAGTGGATCGCGGCGCGCTCGAACAGCTTGGAGCCGACGCCGCGGCCCCGCGCGGAGGCGGAGACCGAGACGCCGAACTCCGCGATGCGCGCCTTCAGCGTTGCGTCGCTGAGCACCGGATTGGCTTCACGCGGCGCAAAGGCGAGGTGGCCGACACCGACCAGCGCCAGGTTGTCGTCGTAGACGCCGAATACCGTGTCGCGTGAAAAGTCGAGCGTCTGCACGTAGCGGGTCACCAGGTCATCCGGCAAGACCATGCCGAAACGCAGCAGCCGGTCGCTGTCGTCCAGCGCCAGGAAATGCATCAGCAGACGGCGGCGGTCGCGCTCGGACAATGCCTTCACGCGCACCGTGGGTTTGTCGGAAGACAACTGGTCGTTCATTTCGGGTGAAGGCGTCAGGCCTCCAAGTTCATTCGATTTCATTGCGCACTCCTCTCGGCGACGAGTTTTTGTGCAATGCACAATGCCATTTTAAGCGATCTGCCGGAAGAGGAAGGAGGCATCTTCTCAATATCCGCAACGGTTGACCCATATCAATGCAGAAATACCACAGCTCCGTGTTGCACTTACGTAAAAACCACAGTTGCTGTCCGCAGGGCACGGTTCAACAATGGCTGCTCCCCGTTTTGGTGAAGGACGTCACGATGTACGCAGCTTCTCGCAAGATCCTATCGGCATTATTGCTCGGCGCCACCGCACTTTCAGCCTTTGCCGAGGATGGCGTGACGGACACGAACATTCTCATCGGGCAGACCGTGGGCGTGACCGGCACCGTCGCCGGCCCGGTGAAGGAAATGAACGAGGGGGCGCTGGCATACATCGACCGCGTCAACAAGAAAGGCGGCGTCCATGGACGGCAGATCGTCCTGAAGACCCTGGACGACAAGTTCGACCCGGCGCTCACGCTCGCCAATGCCGAAACGCTGATCAAGAAGGACCGTGTGTTCGCGCTGTTCCAGGGGCGGGGCACGCCGCACACGCAGGGGATCCTGCCGCTGCTGGCGCAAAACAACGTGCCGCTGCTGGCGCCGAGCACCGGGGCAGCCGTGTTCCATGCGCCGGTGAATCGCCTGCTGTTCAATATCCGCGCGAAGTACCAGGACGAGATCGCCAAGGCGATCGAACATTTTGCCACCGTCGGCGTCCACCGGATCAGCATCCTGCATGTGGATGATGCGTTCGGACAGGACGGCCTGGAGGGCTTCCGCAAGGCGATGGACGCGCACAAGCTCACGCCCGTGTCGGTCACGGCTTTCGCGCGCGTGAAACCGGACTACGCCGCTGCGGCAGCGCAAGTCATCAAGGCCAATCCGGCCGCGCTGGTCATCGTCAGCTCCGCGAAGAACACCGCTGAAGTGATCAAGGCGATCCGCGCACAAGGCGGACAGATGCAGATCATGACGATGTCCAACAATTCCTCGCAGGCCTTCGTCGAGGATCTCGGCCCGGCCAGCGCCGGGGTGATCGTGTCGCAGATCACGCCGACGCCGCACCTGTTGTCGACGCCTCTGGGACAGGAATTCGCGCAGGCGGCGAAGGAATCGAAGATCACCGTGTCCTACGCGGCGATGGAGGGCTTCGTGAATGCGAAGGTGCTGGTGGAGGCCCTGCGCCGCGCCGGCCCCCGGCCGACCCGAGCCGGTTTCATTCAGGCGCTCGAATCCATGCAGCGCGTCGACTTCGGCGGGCTGATGGTGACCTACGGCCAGAACGACCATACCGGCAGCGAATTCGTCGAACTCACGATGATCGGCAAGAACGGCCGCTTCGTGCGTTGAAGCCTCGCTACTGCTGCTCACTCCCGGCCAGGGCCGAGACCGCCGCGACCCGCGCGGCCCGGACGGCTTCCGGAATGCGGGCCGGCTGCGCAGCGTGCTGCCGGGCCACTGCGCCCGCATTCACCCCGGCGGCGGCCGCCAGCGCCTGCTCCAGCCAGGCGCGCTGCGGGAAGGGGGTGTCCTCGAATCCCGCCCTGCCGCGGGAATCGCATTCGGCGGCCAGGAGCATCTCGGCGAAGCGTGCCGGCTTGCGGAACGCATCGCAGCGCTCGAGGAGCTTGACGATGGTGTCCGCGCGCAGCTCGAACGCGCGGGCGACGTTGCCATGCTCGCGCGCCGTCATGACCGCGAGGTCGCGGCAATCGCTCGGGATCTTCAGCCGCTTGCACACCTGCTCCACGAGGCGCACGCCCTGCCCTTCGTGGCCGTGGTGCGCCGGCCATGCTTCCGCGGGCGTCTCGCCTTTGCCGAGGTCGTGCACCAGCGCGGCAAACCGGACCGGCAAGCTGCAGCCCGTCCGCGCGGCATAGTCGACCACCATCATCACGTGGACGCCGGTATCGATCTCCGGATGGTGTTTTGCCGGCTGCGGCACACCCCAGAGCGCATCGAGCTCGGGCAGGATGCGCCCCAATGCGCCGCACGCGCGCAGGACATCGAACATGCGGGACGGCCTCGCTTCCATCAGTCCGCGCGACAACTCCTGCCACACGCGCTCGGGCACCAGCGCGTCGACTTCGCCGGCCTCGACCATCCTGCACATGAGCGCGTTGGTCTCGGGAGCGACGGTGAAATCGGTGAAGCGCGCCGCGAAGCGCGCCACGCGCAGGATACGCACCGGGTCTTCGAGGAAGGCTTCGGAAACATGCCTGAAGAGGCGCGCCTGCAGGTCGCGCCGGCCGCCGAAGGGGTCGACGATGCTGCCGTCGTCGGCGCGCGCCATCGCATTGATGGTCAGATCGCGGCGCACAAGGTCTTCTTCCAGCGTGACGTCCGGTTCGGCATGGAACACGAAGCCCTTGTAGCCGGGTGCCGTCTTCCGCTCGGTCCGGGCCAGCGCGTACTCTTCGTTCGTCTCGGGGTGGAGGAATACGGGAAAATCCTTGCCGACCGGCCGGTAACCGAGCGCGATCATCTGGTCCGGTGTCGCGCCGACGACCACATGGTCGTGGTCCTGCACCGGCAGGCCGAGCAGGGCGTCGCGCACCGCACCGCCGACGACATAGGTTTTCATCGCATTCAGCCCGGATAGCTGTCGTACTTTTCGAGCCGGTCAGTTTCCTTGAGCGCCTCGCTGATCCACTGTGCGACGGCGGGATGGGCGACGACACGGTCGACATAGGCCTGCAAGGCCGGCGGCAGCCACACGCCGTAGGTGCGGAAGCGCATGACGACCGGTGCGTAGTAGGCATCGGCGATCGAGAAGTCGCCGAACAGGAAATGATGCGGCCCCGAGCGCGCGAGACAGTCTTCCCAGATCTCGCAGATGCGCGCGATGTCCGCCTGCGATTCCGGCGTGCGGCCCTTGCCCGGGAAGCTGGCACGGATGTTCATCCACATCGACGTGCGCAGCGCCGTGAAGCCGGAATGCATCTCCGCGCAGATGGAGCGGGCAATGGCGCGCGCCTCGACGTCGCGCGGCCACATTCCCTTGTCGGGGAACTGCTCCGCCAGGTATTCGCAGATCGCCAGGGAATCCCACACCGTGGTCTGCCCGGCAACCAGTACCGGCACGCGCCCGGCCGCAGTATGCTGCGCGATCATCGACGAGGTTTCCGGCTTGCCCAGCGCAATGCGCACTTCCTCGAACGGAATACCGAAGGCAGTCATCGCCACCCACGGACGCATGGACCAGGAGGAATAATTCTTGTTGCCGATCACCAGTTTCAGTCCCGCCTTTTCCGCGGCGCTGAGGGTTTGCGAAAGGGTCGGGTCGAGTTCTGTGCTTTGCATGCTTGCCGTCCGTTGTTCGATTATTTTTCACGCAGAAGGGTCCGCCCGGCGCGAGCCGGCGTGCGGGATTCGAGGATATAGCTTTTGGGCGACTTTGCCAAACCGGGAAAGCCGCCCGGGAAATTCAGGCGGCAGCGGCGGTGTGTCGCGCCTTCGCGCGCAGGTAGTGCGGCGCGATCGCTTCGATGGGTGTCCACTGGATGCCCAGCTCATCGGCCAGGGCACTCCTGCGTACGTTGTCGACCGTCATCGAATCCAGATTGTCCCTGCTCATCAGCGGTCCGCCGGGCAGGTGCTCCAGGAAAAAAGCCTGCAGGCGGGCGAATGCGTCCGGCATGCCGACCACCGGACGCCGGTGGCCGGAATACTCGCCGGCCATCCTCACCAGCTCGCGTAGCGTATAGACCTTCGGCCCCGCCAGTTCGTAGATCTTACCGATCGTCCGGTTGTCCCTGAGGGCCGCGACGAAGGCGCGCGCCACGTCCTCCACATAGACCGGCTGGAACTTCGCATCGGCGCCGGCCAGCAGCATCAGCGGCAGCATCCGTTGCAACGAGGCGAACATGTTCAGAAAATGGTCGTTGTCGCCGAACACGACCGAAGGCCGGAAGATGGTGGTGGCGACCTCGGGCTGCGACATGGCGGCCGCTTCGCCGTCGCCCTTGGACCGCTGGTACATGGACGGCCCGTCGGGCGACGCCCCCAGCGCGCTCATGTGCAGGTAGCGGCGAATGCCGTTCCTCGCGCATGCCGCCACGACCCGCCGGGGCAATTCGACGTGGGCCTTGGCGAATTCCGGCCCGTAGCGCGTCCCCGCCGGCCCCGGCTTGCCGTGCAGGATGCCGACCAGGTTGATGACGGCATCCTGGCCATGCATCAGCCGGTCGAGCGTGGCATCGTCGTGGATGTTGGCGACGATCACGTCCTCGACAGCCGGCAACAGCAACAGGTGTGTCGCATGCCCCTCGCGCCGCGTCGGGACGGTGACGCGGCATTCGGAATCGACCAGTTTCGCAATGATGTGGCTGCCGATGAAACCGGTGCCGCCGAGGACCAGAATGTTTCGATATGCCATGATGCCTCCTCCTTCGCATGCCTGCACTGCCTGCATGTTTCTTTTTACTCCAGCAGGCGGCAGCCTTCAACGTGCGGTTTCGGGAAATTCATGATTGCGGCCGGAAAAGAAAAAAGCCACATCCGCGGATGTGGCTTTTCCGGTTGGCGGCAAGGCCGGTGCTCAGGGCAGTTCGCTCGTGGCGAAACCCTTCGGCGCCACGCTGCCGAGCCGCGCCTTCAGCGACTGCGGCTTGTCCTCGAACAGGGCAGCGTAATACGTCGCATTGGATAGCACTTTCTTCACGTAGTCGCGCGTCTCGGTGAAGGGGATCGATTCGGCGAAGATCGCTCCCTCGACCACGCGCGGCAGCGTCGAGCGCCAGGCGCGCGGCCGGCCCGGTCCCGCGTTGTAGGCAGCCGTCGCCAGCGCCTGCGAACCTTCGAGGTCGTGCAGCACCATGTTCAGATAGTTGGTGCCGAGCGTGATATTGGTGCCGATGTCGTTGACCTGATGCTGCGAGAAATTGCCCATGCCGATCTTGCGTGCAACGAACTGCGCGGTTGCCGGCATCAGTTGCATCAAGCCCGAGGCGCCGACATGCGAGCGTGCATTCATGATGAAACGCGATTCCTGGCGGATCAATCCGTACACCCAGGCCATGTCCAGGCTCAGGCGCTCGGTCGCCGCCACCATCACGTCGCGGAACGGCGTGGGGAAACGCTGCGTGAAGTCGAGCTCGGACTTGGTGCGGTCGGAGGTATTCACCATGCGGTCGAGCACATTCTTCTGGCGCGCGTACTCCGCCGCGGCGAGATGCTGGCGTTCATCCATCTTGCGCAGTTCCCAGTTCCACTCGCGATAGCCTTCGAAACGCATGTTCAGATCGAAGAATTTCAGCGCGCGGCGGAAGCCGGCGTTCTCTGCCATCGGTGCGATTTCCTCCGCGGTGGGCGCTTTCGCCCGCGGCGGAACCGTGACCTTCCTGCCCAGTTCCTCAAGCGCAAGCTGCCCGTAGAAATTGGTCTGGTCGGCAATCGAGCCGAACAGACGCTTGGCCTCTTCCTGGTCGCCTTCAGCAAGGTGCGCCCGGCCCAGCCAGTAGATCCATGCGGCATCGTTCTTCAGATTGGCAGGCATCGCTTCGACGGTGGACTTCACCAGCTTCCACTCGCCGGCGCGCAGCGCAGCGCGTGCTTTCCACTGGTAGCCGTCCGGCGAGAGCCGCGCGCCGTTGGTGCGGTGCCAGTAGACGATCGCATCCGGCGCGAGCTTCATGGACGCCTGCAGCGCGATCTGCGCCCACGCATGTTCGCGTTCGCGTTCGTTCAGCTGCTCGGCTGCCTTCACCAGCGCGCTGACGGCGCGCGACGGATCGTTCTTCGCACTGCGTCCCAGCGCAAGGATGAAGACCTCGCGCGAGGCGCGGTTGCCGCCGGGGCCGCGGGCAAGAATGCCGTCCGGCTTCTCGAAGGCCTGCACCAGCGCAGTCTCGCTGGCGTCGGTGACGGAAGCGATGCGGCGCAGGGTATTGGCAAACCCGGACTCGCCGATCATCCGCACATAGGTCCAGACGTCATCCTGCGTGAACTGCTTTGCCTCCACCAGGGTGACGATCAGCAAGGCGCAGGCTTCGCCGTAGTTCTGGGTGTTGACCAGTACGCCGCGCGCATCGTCGACGACGTCCTGTCCCTTCAGCGCCTTCGACGTCAGCGCATAGCACTTGACCTGGTTGTCATCGTTGAGCACAAACTGGGGATATTGTTCGTCGAACAGCGTCCAGTTGCGCGTGCGCCCCAGCTCGAGCAGCCAGTCGTTGCGCAGGCGGTCGGCAATGGCGCTGCCTTCGTAACGGGAAAGGTAATCGCGGATCTCCTGCTCGCCGGCGGTGTTGATGCGCGGGCGCAGGCGGAAATAATCGACGTAGGAGGGAATGGCATAATTGCCAAGGCGGGACGCAAGTTCGGCTGCGCGGTTCGCGTCGCCATTGCGAGCGGCGTCGCGCAATGCCAGGAAGACTTCGTCATCGCTGGCAAAGGCGGCAGGCTTCTTTGCCAGCGTGGCCGGGGCAAACAGCACCGACGCTGCGGCAAGTGCAACACCTGCAATCCATTTCATTTGAAACATCTATAAGGCCTTCATCACTGGTTCTACGTCTCGTAGGATAGCATGTCACCATGCCGGACAATACCGCACAAAAAGCCGCCCTGCGGCGCGAGCTGCTCGCGAACAGACAAGCGATTCCAACCGAAGTTCGCCGGGCGGGCGATGCCGTCATCGGCGAGCGCGTCCTCGCCTGGTGGAGCGCACATCCGGTCAGGACGATGGGCGTGTACTGGCCGATCCGCGGGGAGCCTGACCTGATGGATTGCTATCGCGCGTTGTTGGCACGTGGAGTAAGGCTGGCATTGCCGGTGGTAGCCGGCGCAGCGCCGCTGCGTTTCATCGAATGGAAGCCCGGCGACGCGATGACAAAGGATGCGTTCGGCGTCTCCATTCCGCTGTCGGGCGATGAAGTGCAGCCGGAAGCGCTGCTCATCCCTTGTGTGGGATTCAATGACGAAAGATTCAGGCTGGGGTATGGCGGCGGTTTTTACGACCGCACGTTGGAACGCGCGCCGCGGCCGGTGACGATAGGGATCGCTTACGCATGCGCCCGCACGAGTTTCGCTGCGGACGACCACGACATCGCGCTGGACGTCTTGATCACGGAAAGGTGAAAGGCAGGCCCGCGCCGGAATGCGCAGGCCTTCCCTGCCAACCGGCTCAGCCTGCGGGCAGGTTCAGGCGCTTCCAAAGCGCCGTGGTAGCAGCGGCCTGATTGAGCGTATAGAAGTGCATGCCCGGCACGCCGCCCGCCAGCAGGCGCTCGCAGAGGCCGGTCACGACATCGAGGCCGAATGCCTTGATCGACTCCGCGTCGTCGCCGTAGCTCGCCAGCTTCAGGCGAATCCAGCGCGGGATTTCCGCCCCACACATGTCCGAAAAGCGCATCAGCTGCGAGTAATTCGTGATCGGCATGATGCCGGCCACGATGGGAACGTCGACACCCGCCTTGCGCGCTTCATCGGCGAAGCGGAAGTAGGCATCCGCGTTGTAGAAGTATTGCGTGATCGCCGCATTGGCGCCGGCCTTCACCTTGCGCACGAAATTCTGCAGGTCGTCCTGCGGCGATTTCGCCTGCGGATGCATCTCGGGATAAGCGGCCACCTCGATGTGGAACCAGTCGCCGGTTTCGGCGCGGATGAATTCCACCAGTTCGTTCGCATAGCGGAATTCGCCCGATGCCCCGTAGCCGCTGGGCAGGTCACCGCGCAGGGCGACAACGCGGCGGATGCCGTGCGATTTGTACTCCTGCAGGATGGCGCGGATGCTCTCGCGCGTGCCGCCGATGCAGGACAGGTGAGGCGCCGCCTCATGGCCCTCGCGCTTGATGTCGAGGACGGTTTCGAGCGTCCCCTTCTGGGTGGAGCCGCCGGCGCCGAAGGTCACCGAAAAATACTTCGGGTTGAGCTCGGCCAGCCTGGCGCGGGTGGCGCGCAGTTTCTCCACGCCCTCGGGGGTCTTGGGCGGGAAAAACTCGATGCTGAAATTTTTCTGTGTCATGGTTACTTGAGTATCAAGGCGGACAAGGCCCACGAAATCAGGCTGTAGAGGATCGCCGCGCCCATCGCCGACCAGAAGCCGGCCACCTGGAAGCCGCCGACGAAACTGGCGACCGCCCAGAACAGCAGGCCGTTGATCACGAAGATAAACAATCCGAGCGTGAGCACCGTCACCGGCAGGGTGAGCAGCACGAGCAGCGGCCGGATCAACACATTGACCAGGCCCAGCACCAGTGCCGCAACCAGCGCGGTGGTGAAGCTTTCGACGCGAACGGACTGCATCAGGTAAGGCAGCGCAAACAGCGCGGCCGCGTTGATCAGCCAGGTGACAAGCAGGCGCATGGTTTTCCTCCCTGGATAAACCTTTCCTGTCGCGGTGCGGCCCTCCGCCGCGGCGGAGGGCACTCCGTCATTCTTAGTAGCGGTAGTGGTCGGCCTTGTACGGGCCTTCCTTCTTCACGCCGATGTAGGCGGCCTGCTCCTCGGTCAGTTCGGTCAGCTGCGCGTTGAGCTTCTTGAGCTGCAGGCGCGCGACCTTTTCGTCGAGGTGCTTGGGCAGCGTGTACACGCCCACCGGATAGGACGCGGTGTTGGAGTACAGCTCGATCTGCGCGATGGTCTGGTTGGCGAAGGAGGAGCTCATCACGTAGGACGGATGGCCGGTGCCGCAGCCGAGGTTGACCAGGCGGCCTTCGGCCAGCAGGATGATGCGCTTGCCGTCCGGGAAGATGACGTGATCGACCTGCGGCTTGATGTTCTCCCAGGTGTACTGGCGCAGCGCGGCGACTTCGATTTCGTTGTCGAAGTGGCCGATGTTGCACACGATCGCCTGGTCCTTCATGCGCTTCATGTGCTCATGCGTGATCACATGGTAATTGCCGGTGGCGGTGACGAAGATGTCGCCATGCTCGCTCGCGTACTCCATGGTCACGACGCGGTAGCCTTCCATGGCGGCCTGCAGTGCGCAGATCGGGTCGATCTCGGTGACCCAGACCTGGGCTGACAGCGCACGCAGTGCCTGGGCCGAGCCCTTGCCTACGTCGCCGTAACCGCACACCACGGCGATCTTGCCCGCCACCATGACGTCCGTCGCACGCTTGATGCCGTCGACCAGCGATTCACGGCAGCCGTACAGGTTGTCGAACTTGGACTTGGTGACGGAGTCGTTGACGTTGATGGCCGGGAAAGCCAGCTTGCCTTCCTTGTGCATCTGGTACAGGCGATGCACGCCGGTCGTGGTTTCTTCGGTCACGCCCTTGATCTGCGCCAGGCGGGTGGAATACCAGTCGGGCGATTGGGCCAGCTTTTTCTTGATCGCATTGAACAGGCAGGTCGCTTCTTCCGAATCCGGGTTGGCCAGCACGCTCTGGTCCTTTTCCGCACGCGCGCCGAGGTGCAGCAGCAGGGTGGCATCGCCGCCGTCATCGAGGATCATGTTGGAATAGCCGCCGTCCGGCCATTCGAAGATGCGGTGGGTGAAGTCCCAGTACTCGTCCAGGTTCTCGCCCTTGAAGGCGAACACCGGCGTGCCGTTGGCGGCGATCGCGGCGGCGGCATGGTCCTGGGTGGAGTAGATGTTGCAGGATGCCCAGCGGACCTTGGCGCCCAGCGCTTCCAGCGTCTGGATCAGCACGGCGGTCTGGATGGTCATGTGCAGGGAGCCGGTGATGCGCGCGCCCTTGAGCGGCTGCGATGCGGCGTATTCCTCACGGATGGCCATCAGGCCGGGCATTTCCGTTTCGGCAATCTTGATTTCCTTGCGGCCCCAATCGGCCAGGCCGAGATCGGCGACGAAGAAATCCTGGGAAGTGGTATTGGACAACACGGCGCTCATCACGCCCTCCTTTCTGAAATAGAGAAAAAAGTAACGTGAGCGCCGTTGCGAAAAAGATATCCAAGCCTGACACGGTCATGGGAAAACCGTGCTGCAACGCTCCTTGGAGCCGGGATTATAACCTACGCAAGCCTACGCAAGTCCGGCAAAAATCAACAAACCTCAATGATCCATCAGCGCCTTGTTCGAGGTGCGCTGGATCGGTGACGCACTCCCGGCCGGCACGCTGCGCTCGATCCACGCCAGCATGTCCTTCCAGATGCGCAGCACTTCATCCCTGGGAGGCATCGCCTGCGCGTTCGGCAGTTCGATGGTGATCACCGGGACATTCTTGTGCATGCCGCCATAGTTGCCAAGCGAGCCGGGATAGACCCCGACCCGGCTGTAATACAGCCGCCCGAAACGCCGCGGCGGCTTGGCGGGACCGTCGAAGTCCAGCACGCCGAAGGGCGCGTGGACGGAGATGATCACATGCGGCTTGAAACGTTCCATCTCGGCGTTCAGCCAGCGGCTTTCCGGCTCCGACAGCGGCGACTGCCCGGGAAAGCGGCGCGGGTCGCTGCCCGTGGTCTTCATCCAGTAGCGCTTGGCATCCTGCTCCCAGCCGGGCGTCGGGAAATTGCGGTTCAGGTCGACGCCGTTGGCATTCACACGCTGCGGCTTGGCGGCCAGCAGACCATCCGGATTGACGACCGGCGCAACGTGCCAGTGGAAGGCTTGCGCCGGGGGCGCCTGCAGCAATTGCATCCACTGGAACACGATGGCCGCCGCAGTCAGCTCGTCGCCGTGGATGCCGCCCAGGAGCAGCACCCGTACCGGCTCGCCCTTCTTGGCCGATTTCGCCGGTGGAATCGAGCGCATCAGGATCGGGAAACCGTTCCGGGAAGTCGCGCCGGTGGGCTGCAGGCCGCTGCGCAGGCAGCCGGCGGCATTGACGCCGGGCAGCCGGGGGGTCAGGCGGTTGCACCACTCGGCCTGCTGGGCAGCGCTTGCCGGAGCGGCAAGCGCGGGAATGCATGCCGCCACAGCCAGCAGTGCAGTGACATTGCGGATCAATCGCACAATAACTTCATCCAATTGTTGAGCCTGCCCGAGAACTTACTGCAACCAGGCCCATTCCGCCACTGCACGCGTAGCGGTGTTACTACAGTCCGGCAGCGGCGCGCAGCGCGGCGGCCTTGTCGGTACGCTCCCAGGAGAATTCCGGCTCTTCGCGGCCGAAGTGGCCGTAAGCGGCGGTCTTCGCATAGATCGGACGGAGCAGATCCAGCATCTGCACGATGCCCTTCGGGCGCAGGTCGAACAATTCGTGCACCAGGATCGCCAGTTTTTCATCGCTGATCTTGCCGGTGCCGAAGGTGGTGACCATGATCGACGTCGGCTTGGCAATGCCGATGGCGTAAGACACCTGGATCTGGCAGCGCTTGGCCAGGCCGGCGGCCACGATATTCTTCGCGACGTAGCGGCCGGCGTAGGCGGCGGAACGGTCCACCTTGGACGGGTCCTTGCCGGAGAACGCGCCGCCGCCGTGCGGGGCTGCGCCGCCGTAGGTGTCGACGATGATCTTACGGCCGGTCAGGCCGCAGTCGCCCTGCGGGCCGCCGATGACGAAACGGCCGGTCGGGTTGATCAGGTAACGCGTATTCTTCAGCCACTCACTGGGCACGACCGGCTTGATGATTTCCTCGATCGCCGCCTCCTCGATCGCCTTGTGCTCCATTTCCGGGCTGTGCTGGGTGGACAGCACGACCGTGTCGATCGCGACCGGCACGCCGTCGACATACTTCAGCGTGACCTGGGATTTGGCATCCGGGCGCAGCCAGGGCAGGCGGCCGTCCTTGCGCAGTTGCGACTGGCGCTCGACGATGCGGTGCGCGTAGTAGATCGCGGCCGGCATCAGTTCCGGCGTTTCGTCGCAGGCATAGCCGAACATCAGGCCCTGGTCGCCGGCGCCCTGGTCGAGGTCGAGGCCCTTGCCTTCGTCCACGCCCTGCGCGATGTCCGGCGACTGCTTGTCGTAGGCGACCAGCACGGCGCAGCTCTTGTAATCGATGCCGTAGTCGGCATTGTCGTAGCCGATGCGCTTGATGGTGTCGCGCGCGACATGGATGTAGTCGACGTTGGCGGTGGTGGTGATTTCGCCGGCGAGAACGACCAGGCCGGTGTTGCAGAGGGTTTCAGCCGCCACGCGCGCCTTCGGATCCTGCGCCAGGATGGCGTCGAGGATCGCATCGGAAATCTGGTCGGCGACTTTGTCGGGGTGTCCTTCGGAAACGGATTCCGAAGTAAAGAGGTATTCGTTTGCCATCGCAAGCTCCTGTTATTAAGTATTGCTGGACCATGTCGCGGCCAACATTGCGAGCCTGCGACGCTTTAGCGAAATTTATATGCCGCCTCGCAAGTTGTCTGTTAACTCGGCGGGTACTCCAGATGTGTTATTTTACGCGTCTTCAAAAGTTTCTCAACATTTCCCTGCCGCACAATTGATGCTCGTCAGACTTTTCCGCCTGCTGTCCATCCTGCCGCTTCCCGTCCTGCACGGACTCGGTTCGGCATTGGGCTGGCTGGTCTACCTGGCATCGCCATCCTATCGCCGTAGACTGAAAGACAATATCACCCGTGCCGGCTATGCCGGCTCCCTTTCATCGGCCATCGCCGAAGCCGGCAAGAACATCCTCGAACTTCCTTTCGTCTGGTGCGCCAGCCCGGAACGCGTGCTGCGCACCGCGCATGTCGAAAACTGGGACGTGGTGCAATCGGCCCTCGATGAAAAACGCGGCATCATCTTCCTGACGCCGCACCTCGGCTGCTTCGAGATCCTGGCGCAAAAGGTGGCGACCATCACGCCGCTCACGGTGATGTACCGTCCGCCGAAGAAATCGGCGCTCAAACCGCTGGTCGAAGACGCGCGGGCGCGCATCAACCTCGGTCTGGCGCCGGCCACCATGTCCGGCGTGCGCACGCTGCTCAAGACCCTCAGGCAGGGTGGCCCGATCGGCATCCTGCCCGACCAGGTGCCGCAGGAAGGTGAAGGGGTCTGGGCCGAGTTCTTCGGCAAGCCCGCCTACACCATGACCCTGCCGGCCAAACTGCAGCAGATGACCGGCGCGCCGATCATCCTCTCGTATGCGGAGCGCCTCGCAGGCGGCAAGGGCTTCGCGCTGCGCTTCGTGCGCTTCGACCGCGAGCTGGCCGGCTCGCCCGCGGAACAGGCCCGCGCCATCAATGCCGGCATGGAAGAACTGATCGCGCGCTGCCCGTCGCAGTATTTCTGGAGTTACAACCGTTACAAGGCGCCTGACGGCGTGGCAGGTCCGGAGGCCCAATGAGAGTTTTGCTAGGCGTAATGTGGCTGCTGCATTGGCTGCCCCTTCCCATTCTTGCGCGCATCGGCGAAGGCGTCGGTTCGCTGCTGTTTCTGCTCGTGAAATCGCGGCGCCGTATCGCACTGACCAACCTGCGGCTATGCCTGCCGGACCTGTCCGAGGCCGAACGCTACACGATCGCAAAAAAGCACTTCCAGGCCTACGCGCGCAGCGTGCTCGAGCGCGCCCTCCTGTGGTGGGCGCCGGTGTCCCGGCTGCGCCGCCTGATCCATGTCGAGCCACGCGTGCCCCTCGACGTCATCCAGTCGGGACCGACCATCCTGCTCTGCCCGCACTTCGTCTCGCTCGACGTGGCCGGCGTAGCCGTCGTGCTGGAAACCAACCTGTGCTCGATCTACACGAAACAGCAGAACAAGGTGTTCGACGATGCCTTGCGCAAGGGCCGCCTGCGCTTCGGACCGGTGCGCCTGTTCTCGCGCGGCGAAGGCGTGAAACCCATCATCCGCGCCATGCGGGAAGGTCTGCCCTTCTTCATGCTGCCCGACATGGATTTCGGCGAGAAGGATGCGGAGTTCGTCCCCTTCTTCGGTATTCCGGCCGCCACCCTGACCGCCCCCGCGCGCATTGCCGGCACCGTCGGCGCGAAAGTGGTTCCGGTGATCGCGACCTTCCTTCCCGGCTACAAGGGATGGAAAGTCACTTTCTATCCGCCGTGGGAAAATTATCCCGGCGGCGACATCGCGGAGGCGACGCGCCGCATGAATGCCTTCATCGAGGAACGCGTGCTGGAAGCGCCTGCCGAATACTTCTGGGCGCACAAGCGCTTCAAGACCCGTCCGCCGGGCGCTCCCAGCCTTTACACAAAGGACTGAGCGGGCGGCAGATGCCGGGAGAGCGTTCTATAATCTCGGCATGAAACTCAAATTCACCAAGATGCATGGCGCCGGCAACGATTTTGTCGTGATCGACGCCATCAACCAGCACATCGACTTCACGCCGGAACAATGGAAGAAGCTGGCTGACCGCCGCTTCGGCGTCGGCGCGGATCAGATGCTTGTCGTCGAGAAGCCGCAAGTCCCCGGCGTCGACTTCCGTTACCGCATCTATAACGCCGACGGCGGCGAAGTGGAGCAGTGCGGCAACGGTGCGCGCGCCTTCGTCAAGTTCGTGACCGACAAGGGGCTGACCGACAAGCGCGCGATCCGGGTCGAGACGATGGCCGGCGTGATCGAGCCGAAGCTCGAATCCGACGGCCGCATTACCGTGGACATGGGCGCGCCCGTCCTGGAACCGGCACAGGTCCCCTTCGATGCCGCCGGCCTTTCCGGCAAGCGCGAGGGTGCCGACACGCTGTGGCCGCTGGAGATCAACGGCAGGACAAGCTGGTTTTCGGTGGTCTCGATGGGCAATCCGCACGCGGTGCAGGTGGTCGACGAGGCGCAGACCGCGGCCGTGCACCTGGACGGCCCGGTGATCGAAAACCATCCCCGTTTTCCGAGGCGGGTCAATGCCGGCTTCATGCAGGTGGTCGACCGCCGCTCGGTCCGGCTGCGCGTGTTCGAGCGCGGCGCCGGTGAAACGCTGGCCTGCGGGACAGGCGCCTGCGCCGCCGTGGTTGCCGGCATCCGCCGCGGCCTGCTCGACTCTCCCGTCAAGGTTGCCACGCTCGGCGGCGAGCTCTCGATCGCGTGGGCCGGCGAGGGCAAACCGGTCATGATGACCGGCCCTGCCGCCACGGTGTTCGAAGGCGAGATCGACGTCTGAGCTACCCTCGCCTACGCCAGTGTCTTCAACCTGTACAGGCGCTGGCGGAAGTTTCCCTCCTCCCCGCCGGCGGCACGTTCGAAGGCCGCCACCACGCGGTCCAGCACGCGCCGCTCTTGCGCCGTCTGCACCAGGACCAGCCGGCGCTTGCTGTGCGGATGTTCCGCGCGCACATCGACAACCAGGCAATGTCCGCAATCCGAGGCCTTCGGATCGATCAGCAGCGCTTCGGCGCGCGACAGCCCGAAGCGCGCCGCCAGTTCCAGTCGCGCGACGAGCAAGGGTTCGCTCCCGGCCGCATCACGAGGCAGGCGCTGCAGGATAGCTTCTGCCCACGGAGCCGGCTCGGCGTTGCCGGCGATCCGCGCCAGCATGCCCGGCGCCGCTTCCACGCCGCGCGACTGCGCCTTGAGCAGCCATTCGGCAGCGCGCACGTCATTCGACGGGTGTCCGAGCCTGGCCCGCCACAGCGACACGCCCAGGTCGAACTGGGCCAGCCCGTGGCCGGCCTCGGCGGCCTTTTCGAGACAGCGGCAGGCATCCGCCGGACTGCGCAGCGCGCCCTCCGGTTTCTGGTAAATCTTCGACAGCGCGTACCACGCCTCGGGCAGACAGTGACCTGCCGCCAACGATAGCCAGCGGATCGCCCGCTTGTAGTTGGCCGCACCGGGCACGCCCTCAAGCCGCCGGCCGTCGGCATCCATGCGTGCCAGCCACAAGCCGAGTGCCAGCTGCGCCTGGCTATCTCCGGTCTGGGCGGCCCATTCGAGCAGGCGCGTGATGGCGGCCGCCTCGGGGCTGCCATTCGCTGACATCGCGTGTGCCGCCCGCAGGACCAGTGCCAGGTCCCGTTCGCTGGCGCCGCCCGCGGGCTGTCCGGAGGACACGATGGCCTCAGCCAGCGGACCCGCCCATTGCAGGAAGGCAGCGAGGTCGCCCCTCGCCCAGGCATGTTCGGCCATGGCATGGCGTGCGTCCGGCACGCCGTTGCGCGCCGCCCGGGCCGCCCATTCGAGCGTGGCTTCATTGCCCGCACGCTCGTCGCACTCTGCCCGGGCGACCTGTCCCGGCAACTGCGCCAGCATCCACTGTGCCTCGGCACTCCCCGCATGGGCCGCCGCCTGCAGGGCTCGCATCGCCTTGTTGCGCACGGCGTCGTCCGCGAGACCGTGCTCCCCGCCGAGCACCAGCCGGGCAAGGACGATGCCGGCCTGCGCGACGCCGGCGTCGTATGCGCGCTCGTACCAGAGCGCCAGCCGGCCGGGCTGCGCGGCCCCCCTCGCCGTTTCAACAGGCACATGCTCCCCGATCAGCATCCATGCTTCCGGCTCGCCTTGGCGGGCCGCCCGATCGAGCCAGTACAATGCGGTCGGCAGGCTTCTCGGCAGGCCGGCGCCCCCGAAAAGGTAGCGTTTTCCCAGCCTGAGCTGCGCGGACGCCTCTCCTGCCCGCGCGGCGCGGATGATGAGGAGATCTTCGCGGTTTGCCATGCTGATTTCCCGCCCGCGGCCTGCTGCGCCGGCAATGTGGACAAAATGCCACATTCCCTTGCGCAGCAATCGTTAACCGGCATATCCCTTGACCAATTCCTCGCACGCACCGGTCCGGTGACCTATCCTGAAAGCGCGGGGTTCATCCGGCGTGTCACCTGACTGGGAGCCAAATATGAAGCGGTCGTCGCCTGCGCTTGCATACAGTGCGCTATTGCTGGTAACCAACAATGTTTCCGGTCAGACATCCCTAACCTTGTACGGCATCGTCGATGCAGGAGTGGTCTACGAACGGGGAGCGCCGGCCGGGAGCGTTACCAAATTGACCAGCGGCGTGCAGTCCGGTTCTCGGCTCGGGTTCAAGGGCATGGAGGACCTGGGCGGTGGCCTGTCGGCGAAGTTCGCGCTGGAAGCCGGCTTCAATACCGATACCGGCAGCCTGGGACAGGGCGGACTGCTGTTCGGCCGCCAGGCCTGGGTAGGGCTGGGCAACCGCTGGGGCGACCTCAGCTTCGGCCGGCAATACACGCCGCATTACCTCCTGCTGGACCAGGTCGATCCGTTCGGCACCGGGCTCGCCGGCAGCGCGACCAACCTCATGTCGACCACCACGCGCATGAACAACACGGTCAAGCTGGCCACGCCGGACTGGAGGGGCTTCACCGGTGAACTGGCGTATGGCTTCGGCGAAGTGCCGGGCGACAGCACGGCAAACCGGCAGCTCGGCGCCTCGCTCGGCTATGCGCGCGGTCCGCTGGTGATGAAGATCGCCCATCATCGCGTCGAAGACGCCACGGGTATCGACAACGCGCGCAGCACCCTGCTCGGCGGACGTTACGATTTCGGAATGGCGGCGGCAAGCCTGGGCGTGGGACTGAACCGGGGCACGGGAGCCGCCGACAATCGCGATTACATGCTCGGCGTCACCGTTCCCGTTGGCGCCGGCGCCGTCCTCGCATCCTTCACCCGCAAGGACGACCGCAGCGGCGGCAACGCCGACGCCGACCAGTGGGCGCTCGGCTACACCTATGCCCTGTCCCGGCGCACCAACCTCTACACCTCCTTTGCCCGCATCGAGAACGACCCGGGCGCAGGTTTCACGGTTGGCAACGCCACGGAACCGGGGTCCGGGGACAAGGCGTTCAACATCGGCATCCGGCACAAGTTCTGATAGCGCGTCCAGTCGCGTCCACGCGGCAACGCCGCTCGGTTGTCGGTTAAAATCACGGCTTCCTGACCCTGAGCCGCGCATATGACTTACCACCTGGACTCCGCCGCCGTCGCCGATTTCCTTTCCGACAATCCGCATTTCTTCGAGGAGCACAGCGAGCTGCTGGGACGCGTCAAGCTGACCAGCCCCGTCGCCGGACGCGCCGTGTCGCTGCAGGAGCGCCAGATGGAAGTGTTGCGCGACAAGATCAAGTCGCACGAGCTGCGCCTGGCCGAACTGCTGCGCATCGCGCAGGACAACGACGCGATCACCGACAAGTTCCACCAGTGGACCCGTTCGCTGCTGCTGGCGCGTAATGACGTCGACATGCCGCACACTCTTGTCAACGGCTTGCAGACCATCTTCTCCTTGCCGCATGCGACCCTGCGCCTGTGGGGCGTGGCCGAGGATTATGCACACACCTGGTTCGCCGCGGAGGTCTCCGAAGATGCGCGGATTTTCTGCAATGGCTTGACGGCGCCCTACTGCGGCCCCAACCAGGATTTCGAAGCCGCGTCGTGGTTCGATGAAGGTGCGTCGGTCCAGTCCATCGCCATGCTGCCGCTGCGCCGTCCCGATGCGACCGAAGCCTTCGGCCTGCTGGTGCTCGGCTCGCCCGATCCGCAGCGCTTCACCGCGGACATGGCAACCGACTACCTCGCCAAGATCGGCGAGACGGCAAGCGCCGCCATGGCCTGCCTGTTGGACTAAGGACGGTGTGAGCAAGGAGGCAAACCGGGCGCAGCTTGCCCGTTATCTCGAACACCTGGAAAAGCAGCGCAAGCTTGCGCTGCACACCGTCCGCAACTACGCGCGCGACCTGCACGACCTGCTGGACTTTGCCGAATCCCTCCCGGGCAAGCCCGCGTTCACGGCCATCACGCAATTTCATATCCGCAAACTGGCCGCGGAAATGCATGCCGGCGGCCTGAACCCGCGCTCCATCGCGCGCAAGCTTTCGGCCTGCCGCGGCTTCTTCGACTGGCTGGCGCAGGACGGTCTGATCCCCGCCAATCCCGTGGATGGCGTCAAACCGCCCAAGCGCGACAAGCCCTTGCCCAAGGCCTTGTCGGCCGACGATGCTGTGCGCGTGGTGTCGGAGCCGAGGCCGGGGCGCGATGCGCAGTCGGCAAGCCAGTTGTGCAACCGGGCGATGTTCGAATTGCTGTACTCGAGCGGTCTGCGGGTATCGGAACTCGCGGGGCTCGACGCACAGTATGCGAAGGATGGCGGCTACGAGTCCGCCGGCTGGCTGCATATCGCCGACCAGGAGGTGGAAGTCATCGGCAAAGGGAGCAAGCGGCGCCGCGTGCCCGTCGGCCAGCATGCGATGCAGGCCATCGCCGCCTGGCTCGCGGTACGCCACACGCTGGTGAAGCTCGATCCGCATCCGCTATTCCTGACCGAGCGCGGCACGCGAATGTCGCCGCGGGTGATCCAGTTGCGGCTCAAGGCGCATGCGCAGGCGCTGGGCATCCCGGCGAACGTTCATCCGCACGTGCTGCGTCATTCATTCGCCTCGCACGTGCTGCAATCGTCCGGCGACCTGCGGGCCGTGCAGGAAATGCTCGGCCATGCCTCGATCGCCGCGACGCAGGTCTACACCTCGCTCGACTTCCAGCGGCTGGCCCAGGTGTACGACGCCGCCCATCCGCGCGCGAAAAAGACAAGCTCGGACAAATAACCAGTACGCCCTTCACGCGTACACCCTTTATCGGAATCTTCCATGCTGACCATCACCCTGAAACCCGGGAAAGAAAAAAGCCTTTTGCGGCGCCACCCCTGGATCTTCCCCACCGCCATCGACCGCATCGAAGGCAAGCCGGAAGAAAAGAACAAGGCCGGCGCCACCGCCATCGTGCGCTCCGCTACCGGTCAGTTCCTGGCGCGTGCCGCTTACAGCCAGAAGTCGCAGATCCGCGCGCGGGTCTGGAGCTTTGACGAGAACGAACCGGTCGACCACGCGCTGATCAAGCGACGCGTGAAGAAGGCCGTGGCCTACCGCATGCAGGCCGTGCGCGACACTGACGCCATCCGTCTCATTTTCGGCGAGGCGGACGGCTTCCCCGGACTGGTCGTGGACTGGTACGCAGGCAAGCAGGGCTATCTGGTCTGCCAGTTCCAGTCGGCCGGTGTCGAAGCCTGGAAGGCACCCATCGTGCAGACGCTGATTGCCGAGACCGGCTGCCCGAACGTCTACGAGCGCTCCGACGCCAGCGTGCGAGGCCGCGAAGGCCTGCCGCCGGTCACCGGCTCGCTGGCAGGCGATGAACCGGGCGACGAAACGCTGGTCTCGGAAAACGGCGTGCGCTACGCGGTGGACATCAAGACGGGACACAAGACCGGTTTTTACATCGACCAGCGCGACAACCGCCGCATGGTGATGGAGCACGCCGCCGGCCGCGACGTGCTGAACTGCTTCTGCTACACCGGCGGATTCTCGCTGGCGGCACTGAAGGGCGGCGCCAGGAGCGTGGTCTCGATCGATTCATCGGGCGAGGCGCTGGCCATCGGCAAGCGCAACGTCGAACTGAACGGCTTCGATGCCGCGAAGGCCGAGTGGTGGGATGCGGATGTGTTCAAGACCTTGCGCAGCCTGCGCGAACAGGGAAAGTCCTTTGACCTGATCGTGCTCGACCCGCCGAAGTTCGCCGCCTCGCCGGACCAGGTGGAACGCGCGGCGCGCGCCTACAAGGACATCAACCTGATCGGCCTGCAGCTGCTGCGCGAAGGCGGGCTGCTGTACACCTATTCCTGCTCGGGCGCGATCAGCGCCGACCTGTTCCAGAAGATCGTCGCCGGCGCCGCCAACGACGCGAAGGTCGATGCGCGCATCTTGCGGCGGCTGCATGCCGGGGTGGACCATCCCATGACCACCAGCTTCCCGGAAGGCGAGTACCTGAAGGGCTTGATGCTGCACAAGCCTTGAGGGAAATAAAATTGCATTCGGATCAATTTTTGCAACTCGATTGCAAAATTGCGTCATAATTTTCCGTCACATTTTTTACCGCAATTCATTAATGAGCAGCAAAGCGAGCAGCAAAGCCAAGTCCGACAACCGCGCCGGCCGCAAGGCGCCGGACGCCGTCGCGCGTGCCGAAGCGCAGCTGCGCGGAGCTTCGGTGCGCATCACCGAGGCGCGGGTGAAGGTGCTGGCCGCGCTGCTCGAGGCCGGGCGCGCGTTCTCGCACCAGGACGTGCAGGAATCCTTTTCCGACATGGACCGGGTCACGCTGTACCGCGCCCTCGATTGCCTGACCGATGCCGGGCTGGCCCACAAGATCGCCGGCGACGACCGCGTGTTCCGCTACAGCGCCGGCGCCGAGCACGGCAGCGAGCCGCACCACCAGCACGGGCACTTCAAGTGCACGCGCTGCGCGAAAGTATTCTGCCTCGACAGCATCGCCGAGGCAGAGAGCCTGCAGAACGCCTTGCAGCAATCGCTGGGCAAGGGTTTTCGCAGCCATGACATCGAATTCACGATCAAGGGATGGTGCGCCGACTGCGCGCACTAGAAATACTGATGACACTCGTTCCTGCAACCATACTCACCGGCTTCCTGGGCGCCGGCAAGACCACGCTGCTCAACCGCATCCTGAAGGAGCCGCATGGACACCGCATCGCCGTGATCGAGAACGAGTTCGGCGAAGAAAACATCGACAACGAAATCCTCGTCCAGGAAAGCAATGAACAGATCGTCGAGATGAGCAACGGCTGCGTCTGCTGCACCGTGCGCGGCGACCTGATCCTCGCGCTCGGCACGCTGGCGCAAAAGCGCAATGCCGGCGAACTTTCATTCGACCACGTGGTGATCGAGACCACCGGCCTGGCCAACCCCGGCCCGGTGGCGCAGACCTTCTTCATGGACGATGAAGTCGCCATGCATTACATGCTCGATGCGGTCATCACCGTCGTCGACGCCAAACACGCGATGCAGCAGCTCGACCAGCATGAAGAAGCGCAGCGCCAGGTAGGCTTCGCCGACCGGCTGCTGCTATCCAAGACCGACCTTGTGGGCGCCGGCGATGTCGAAGCACTCAGCGCGCGCCTGAAGCGCATCAATCCGCGGGCACCGATCCTGAAAGTCGATTTCGGCACCCTTCCCATCGGCGAATTCGTGGACCTGCGCGGCTTCAACCTGAACGACAAGATCGAGATCGACCCCGACTTCCTGGCCGAGGAAGAGCACGCGCACCACGAATGCGGCGAGCATTGCGGCCACGAGCATCATCATCACGAGCACAGTCATTCCAACCACGCCGATGACATTGCCGCCTTCGTCTTCCGCAGCGACCGCCCCTTCGATACGGCGCGCCTGGACGAATTCCTGGGCAGTATCGTGCAGGTGTTCGGCCCGCGCATGCTGCGCTACAAGGGCGTGCTGTGGATGCAGGGCGCCGACCGCAAGGTGGTGTTCCAGGGCGTGCACCAGACCATGGGCACCGACATCGGCGCCAAATGGGCGGATGGCGAAGCGCGCGGGAGCAAAATGGTATTCATCGGCAAGAATCTCCCGAAAGAAACTTTTATTAGCGGTTTGGAACAGTGTTTGGTATAAACTATTGAACAGGTATTGATGTAGATTCAAGCAGTGGAGGTAGTCGTTTGGCAAGATGCGTCGACAGTAGTCGCACGCGGCGCCCGATGGTATCCAAGCCTGCCTGAGAACGGTGGGGACGGTTTTCGCGGTTTTCGCGGTTTTCGGGTCGGGATCGACAGGTCGGGCGGTTCATCATACGAGGGGACCATGAACGCAACCGTGACAAGATCCGCCACCAAGAGCACATCGGCTAAAACGCCGGCCAAAGGCAAGGCTGCAGCGCCGGCAACCAAATCGGCCCTGAAAACGGTTGCGGACAAGGTGGACAAGACCGCTCCCGCCGCCCCTAAACCCGCTCCCAAGTCCTCATCCGCGACAACGAAATCCATTGCCAAACCAGGTAAAACCACGGTAAAAAGCAGTGTTACGCCTGCGGCCAGGACAAACGCCAAGGGAGCTGACACAACAAAAACAGTACCGGCCGCGACCCGGGCAGCCGCCGCCAAGGCAGCGGTCCCCAAACCGGCCAAGGGAGCAACAGAATCGAAGCAGGCAGTACAAGCTTCGAGCTTGAGTTCCAAGGAGACATCCGGTGCAAGCATGAGCAGCAGCAATGTGCCCGCCGGGTTAACAGATAAAATGGAAAAATCCGCAGTTTCGAAAGTAAGCGAAGTGGCTACCAAAACAACTAAACCGACCGCCGCCCCTGCTGAGGGCCGACTGCTCACCGAGGAAGAAATCCTCAAGATGAGCGACAAGGACTACATGAACGACGCGCAGCTCGCCTTCTTCAAGGCGCGGCTGCAACAGCTCGAACGTGACCTGCTGAAGAATGCCGGCGAAACCACGGAGCACCTGCGCGAAACCGTGCTCGTCCCCGATCCGGCCGACCGCGCCACGATCGAGGAAGAGCACGCGCTGGAACTGCGCACGCGGGACCGTGAGCGCAAGCTGCTGAAGAAGGTGCAGCAGGCCATCGCCAGCATCGACGCCGGCGACTACGGCTGGTGCGAAGAGACCGGCGAACCGATCGGCATTCCGCGCCTCCTGGCACGCCCCACGGCCACGCTCTCGCTCGAAGCCCAGCAACGGCGCGAGCTGAAGCAGAAGCTCTACGGGGACTGACCCGCGGGCTCTCGCCCGGGCAACCGGGCAGCAAGCGACAAGCGCACGATCCTCGTGCGCTTGTTTGCTTTTGGGGCTCCGCGTTTCAATGAACATCGCGGCGTTGGCCAAGATATAATGCAACCATGTTGCAAATATCAGGCCTCCACTACCGCTATCGCAATGCCACGGGCACTCAACTGTCCGTACCCGAATTCTCCCTTGCCAAAGGCGAGCACGCCGTCATCCTCGGTCCGTCCGGCTGCGGGAAGTCGACGCTGCTGCACCTGCTGGCAGCGATCCTCACCATGCAGCAAGGCGAACTACGCGTTGCAGGGACCGACCTGCGCTCGCTGGCGCCCCGCGCTGCAGATGCCTGGCGCGGGCGCACCATCGGCTTCCTGCCGCAAAGACTGGCGCTGGTGCCCAGCCTGACGGTGCGCGAAAACCTCCTCGTCGCCGCCTATGCGAACGGCCGCACGGCCGACGTCGCGCGTGCCGACGAACTCCTGCAGGCACTCGGCCTCGGTGACAAGGCCCGCGCGAAGCCGCATCAGTTGAGCCAGGGCCAGCAGCAGCGCACCGCGATCGCACGCGCCCTGTTCAATCACCCGGCCCTGTTGCTGGCCGACGAGCCAACCGCTAATCTCGACGATGACGCCTGCGCCGCGGCGACCGGGCTGCTGACCTCACAAGCCGCCGCGAACGGGGCATCGCTGGTGATTGCGACCCACGATGCGCGCGTGCTTGCCGCACTCCCCGGCGCGAAGGTGCTGCGCCTGCCGCGTACCGCAACGGAGGCCGCATGAAGCGCATCAATGCTCTCACCCTGGCCCTGAAATCCCTGCGCCACAAACCCCTGTCGACCGCGGCGAACCTCGTACTGATGGCAGTCGGCGTGGCGATGATGTCCTTCGTGCTGGCGGCCTCGCAACAACTGGAGGAAAAGGCGCTGCGCGACGCCCGGGGCATCGACCTCGTGGTCGGCGCCAAGGGCTCGCCGCTGCAGCTCATCCTGTCGTCGATCTACCATATCGACATCCCGACCGGGAACATCCCGCTAGCGGCCGAGGCGCAGCTGCGGCAGAACCGCCTCGTGAAGAAGGTCATTCCGCTGGCGCTGGGCGACAGCTTCCACGGCTACCGCATTGCCGGCACGACGCCGGATTACATCGCGCACTACGGCGGCGAGCTGGACAGGGGCGAGATGTTCAAAGCCCCCATGCAGGCAGTGCTCGGCGCGCAAGCGGCGGCCGGGGCGGGCCTGACGACAGGATCGCGTTTCGTCGGTTCGCATGGTATTGCCGGCGGCGGCGACGGCCACAGCGATGCGCCGTTCACCGTGGTCGGTGTGCTCAAGCCGACCGGGTCGGTGCTGGACCGGCTGGTGCTGACTCCCGTCGAATCGGTATGGCAGGTGCACGAAGTCGCGCACGGCATCGACCCCGACGACAAGGAAGAAAAAGCGGCGATGGATGAAGAGCGCGAACTGACCGCCCTGCTGGTGCAGTACGCATCGCCGCTGGCTGCAGCGATGCTGCCGCGCGCGGTCAACAGCCAGCCCGAATTGCAGGCCGCGCAACCCGCCTTCGAATCCGCCAAACTGTTCCGCCTGCTCGGCGTCGGCGTCGACGTCCTGCGCGGCATTGCCGCCATCATGCTGCTGTCGGCGGCGCTATCGATGTTCGTCGCACTCTACAGCGCGCTGGAAGAGCGCAAGACCGATCTTGCCATTCTGCGCACGCTCGGCGCGGCGCCGCGCAAGCTGATGGCGCTGCTGCTGGTGGAAGGACTGCTGCTGGCAAGTGCCGGCGCCGCCCTCGGCTGGATCGCCGGGCATGCCGCTTTGGAAATCCTCGGCCGCCTGGCGTCCGACGGCCAGAACCTGGCGCTGACCGGATTGTATGTCGCCTCGTCGGAGGCATGGCTGATACCGGTGGCGCTGGCGATCGGCCTGGCGGCGGCGCTGCTGCCGGCGCTGCGTGCTTACCGCACCGACATCGCGACCACCCTGTCCCACTGAACCTGCTCAAGGAGAACGAATTGAAGCACCTGCTGTCCCTGTTACTGGCTGCAACGTCGCTCGTTGCCTACGCCAAGGAAGACCCCGCGCACAGGAAGGCCATGATCGACCAGCACAAGGCGATCGCCGCGGCGCATGAAGCCGCCGCACAGTGCCTCGCCGGCGGCAAGGACGAGGAAACCTGCCATGCCGAACTGGCAAAGGCTTGCAAGGGCCTCGCCATCGGCAAGCTGTGCGGGGCAAAACACAAGCATTGATGGACTTACTTTTCGGAGGTGTCATGAAGACATCCTGGCAACACCTGATCCTTGCCCTGCTGGCCGCTCCCGCGCTGGCGCTCGCCCAGGGCGCGCCCGCTGGCGGCCACGTCCCCGTGCCCAACGCCCCGCCGCCGCCGATGCAGCCGCTCCCCGAAATCAAGGGCGTGGTGTCCTGGAACACCCTCGCCAAAGTCAAGCAGGTCAAGACCAAGGATCGCATCCTGCCCGAGTTCGCCAAGGAGATCACCGAGCTCAACGACAAGGAAGTCAAGGTGCAGGGCTTCATGATGCCGCTCGAACCGGGCGAGAAGCAGAAGCACTTCCTGATTTCGCTCACGCCGCAGTCGTGCTCGTTCTGCCTGCCCGCCGGCCCTGAGGGTGTGGTCGAAGTGAAGAGCAAGACGCCGGTGAAGTACACCTTCGAACCGGTCGTCGTGTCCGGCAAGATGAGCGTCCTGAAGGATGATCCGATGGGCATGTACTACCGCCTGACGGACGCGACGCCGGTCTCCCTGAAGTAACTCGATGCCTGCTGCGCAAACCGCCGTGCAGCGCCGCGCCGCCATCGCATGCATGCTGGTGGCGGCCTTGCTGTTTGCGCAGTGGGCAGGCCTGTCGCATCGCGTCGACCACGCCGCGTATATGTCGGCAGCGTCGGACGGGCACGACAGCGATACCGGCCATTCCTGCGCGGCCTTCGATGCCGCCGCCGTGGCCGATGCGATCCACCTCCCTCCTTTCGCCGCTCCCCTGCAGGCCAGTACGCGCATCCTGGCGCTCTGGGCCGCATTCGCGTCCTGGGACGCCCCGCCCGTCCTGCATTTTTCCTCGCGCGCACCGCCGCTGTCCTGATGCGTCATTCCGACGCGTGATCGCTTGACCCAGCTTCGCCCTCGCCTTCAGGCGGCGGCGGACGACGTCTTTCATTCCCATCAGGACTTATCATGACCATGCAACCTATGTTGATGGCGAGCGCCGTGCTGTGCGCGCTCGTCCCGATTTCTCCCATTGTCCACGCAGACGACAAGGCGCTGCCCGAGGTCGTCGTCACCGCCGCGCCGTTCGGCAGCGGCGAACATGCGCAGCTGCTGGCGCCGGCTCGCGTGCTCTCCGGAACCGGGCTGCGCAACAAGCTCGGCGCATCGCTCGGCGAAACCCTGGCCCACGAACCCGGCGTCTCGGCCTCGGGTTTCGCCGCCGGCGCCTCCCGGCCCGTCATCCGGGGGCTCGATGGCCCGCGCATCAAGATCCTCCAGGACGGCATGACCGTGTCCGACCTGTCGG
Organism: Noviherbaspirillum sp.; assembly: GCF_035654295.1. Lineage (GTDB taxonomy): Bacteria > Pseudomonadota > Gammaproteobacteria > Burkholderiales > Burkholderiaceae_D > Noviherbaspirillum. The sequence goes on from NZ_DASRXF010000204.1 coordinate 29,778, forward strand.
CACTGTCCGGCGATCATGCCGTCGCCATCGATGCGGCCACGGCACGGCAGATCGAAATCCTGCGCGGGCCGGCCGCCTTGCTGTATGGCTCGGGCGCAATCGGAGGGCTGGTCAATATTGTCAATGACAGGATTCCGACGGAACTCGTCCCGGCACCCACCGGGACGGTCGAAGTGCGCGCCGGCTCCGCGGACCGTGAGCGCAGCGCATCGTTCTCGGCCGATGCGGCCAGCGGCAGTATCGGCCTGCACGCGGACGGCAGCGCCCGCAACGCCGGCGACTACCGCATCCCGGGATTGGCCGTGCGTGACGATGCCGGCTCGGCGACGGGACGCCTGCCGTCCTCATTCACGCACGCGCGCACGCTCGGATTCGGTGCATCGCACGTGAACAGTCGTGGCCACCTCGGCGCGTCCATCGCCAGCCGCAGCGACCGCTACGGCATCCCCACTGCCGAACAAGCCTTCATCGACATGGAACAGACCCGCATCGACCTCGATGGCCTGGTCACGCGTCCATTCACGCAGGCAGAATCCGCGCGCGTCCGCATCGGCGCGACAGACTACAAGCACACCGAAAAGGAGCAGGACGGGACGCCGGCCGCCGACTTCAGCAACAAGGCCGTGGAAACCCGCTGGGAGCTGGCGCATCTCCCCGTGGCAGGATGGCGCGGCACGCTCGGGCTGCACACGGAACGCGCCCGCTTTGCCGCCCTTTCAGCCGAGACCGGGCGTCCGGACACTGTGCCGGTCACCAGGTCCACGTCGCAAGCCGTCTACCTGGTAGAGGAGCGCGACTTCGGCCCGGTGCGCGGCAGCGCGGGGGCAAGGCTGGAGTCCGTCAAGCGCAGTCCGGAGGGAGTGGCGCCGGAGCGCCGTTTCGACCTGCTCTCCTACTCGCTCGGGGGTGCCTGGACCTTCGCGCCCGGCTACAGCGCGGGCACGACTGTCTCGATTGCACAACGCGCCCCGACCGCCGAAGAGTTGTATTCGAACGGCCCGCATGAAGCCACGGCCACCTTCGACACCGGCGATGCTGCACTGCGCAAAGAACGATCGCGCAACCTGGAACTGTCGCTGCAAAAGAATCAAGGAACGATCCGCTGGAAGCTCAACCTGTTCCATAACCGGGCGCGGGATTTCATCCATGGCCGCATGGACGGCACGCGCCTGGACGAGGAAGGAAGCGAGGATGCCGACGGCGAATTCGCACGGCGCCTCTGGGCACAGGAAGGGGCGACCATCCGCGGCGCGGAAGCCGAGTGGAGCTATAACGTCCACGGCGAAGGCCCTTCGCTGCGCATTTTCGCCGACACCTCGCGCGGCAGGCTGGACACCGCGGGCAATCTGCCGCTGCAGCCCGCCACCCGCGCCGGCGCCGATGCGGGATTGCGGCGCGGCCCGCTGCTCGCGGGCTTGTCCGTCTTGCATGCCCGCGCTCAGGAGCGCCTCGCGGCGTTCGAGGCCACACCGACACCGGCCTACACCTGGGTCGACGCGCAACTCTCCTACACGGTGCGCGACGCGCATGCCCGCTGGACGTGGTTCCTCCTCGCGAAGAACCTGCTGGACGAGGACATCCGCCTGTCCACCTCGCTGCTGAGGGATGTTGCACCGCAACCAGGGCGCAGCTTCATCGTTGGCATTCGCACAAGCCTGTAGGCATCGCCGCCGGCTTGCCCGCCCGTTTGACAAACGCACACACTGCCGCTGTAATGGCAAGCCGGCGTACTAATTGTGTTACCTTAGAACCATAAGATTTTCGCCCCTGCCGCAGGAGGCGAAGAACAGCCATCTCAGGGATAACGTGGGGATCTTTTCGCTTTTCGGTAAGAAGGACAGTCGCCAGGCAAAGCCTGCGGAAAAGGATACTTCTCGCGCGAAGAAGCAGCCGGGTTCTTCCCAGGGCGGCGCCACGAACACGCGTCCGCCGACGGTCAAGCGCGATGCCAAGACAGCCCTCGCCACGGCGATGAAGATCGATGCGATCGAATCGGAAATGTCATCCGAGTTCGTCAGCATTACGACCCAGCCCCCCATCACGCAACAGAAGAAGCCGCCCCCACCGCCCGCGCCCGCAAAACCCCACACCGCGCCCGCCCCGGCAAAGCCGCGCAGCATGCCCGGAGCGGCCCAGGCCGCGCCCTTGCAGCCGCTGGCGCCGGAGATGGGCACCACCACCGATTTCCTCCTCGACGGCCAGACCGCGGTCGCCGACATCGCCTCGCCGGCCTCCGATGCCGCGGCCGTCATCGAAGAAGCGGCCATCATGTACGCCAACGGGCAGGTCGACGTCGTCGAGCAGATGCTGAAATCGGCCATTGCGGAAGACATGCTGGGCGAGCTGACACGCACCGCCTGGTGGATGCTGTTCGACCTGTACCAGATCACGGGCAAGAAGCAGGAATTCGAAAACCTGTCCATCGACTTCGCCAGCAAGTTCGAGACCTCGCCGCCCGGATGGACCGCTTCCAGCCGCAACGAAAACGCACCGGTGCAACCGGCGCAAGCTGCAAAAGGCGCCACGCCGATGGTGCCGTTCTCGGGCAAGCTCGACGGCGCATGCATCAAGCATGTCGAACGCGCGTTGAAGCTTGGCGAGAACTACCGCGCGCTGCGGCTCGAATTCGCGAAGGTGACGGAAGCCACCGCCGAAGGCTGCAAGCTGGTGCTCGACCTGTTCAGGAAGCTGCAGAAGACAGAGCATGACCTGATCCTCGTCGGCGCCCCCGAGCTGGCGGACAAGATCCGCGCGATCATCGAGGTCGGGCGGCGCGACGATACCGAGGATTCCTGGCTGCTGCTGCTCGAGATCCTGCGCCTGTTGAACCTGGAAAAGGAATTCGAGGAAACGAGCATCGACTACTGCGTGACCTTCGAGGTCTCGCCCCCTGCCTTCGTACCCCCGAAGAGCAAGATCACGACGGCCAGCGCCGAGGCTTCGGCCGCAAAATCGGCGGAAGGTTTTCCGATGCCTGCCGTCGTCGAAGGGCGCATCGACAATCTCATCCTTGCCATCGCCGCCTATTCCGACGAGCACAGCCCGGCCATCATCGACTGCTCCAACCTCAACCGGGTCGACTTCAATGCCGCCGGACGCCTGCTGACCGGGCTTGCCCCCTTCTGCGGCGTGGGCAAGACCATCGAATTCCATCACGTCAACCATCTCGTTACGGCGCTTTTCAACGTGATTGGCCTGAAAGACATCGCCAGGATCGTTCCGCGCAAGAACTGAGCAGCCAGCCTGCCGCCGCTTTTTGCCTCCCTCGGCTTGTAATCCGGCACCCCGCCCACACCTGTGGAGGAATACGGTTACACCAGAGGAAAGCATGGAACAATTTCACGGCACCACCATCCTGTCGGTTCGTCGCGGCAACGTTGTTGCGCTGGGAGGCGATGGCCAGGTAACACTTGGCAATATCGTCATGAAGGGAACGGCGCGCAAGGTGCGCAAGCTCTACCAGGGCAAGGTCCTGGCCGGCTTCGCCGGCGGCACGGCCGACGCGTTCACCCTGATCGAGCGCTTCGAAGCCAAGCTCGAGAAGCACCAGGGCAACCTGATGCGCGCCTCGGTGGAACTGGCCAAGGACTGGCGAACCGACCGCATCCTGCGGCGCCTGGAAGCCATGCTCCTGGTGGCGGACCGTGAATCGACATTGATCATCACGGGCAACGGCGATGTGCTCGAGCCCGAGAGCGGGATCGGCGCCATCGGTTCCGGCGGCGCCTTTGCCCAATCCGCAGCCAAGGCGCTGCAGGAAAACACCGACCTGCCGCCCGTGGAAATCGTGAAGAAGGCGCTGACCATCGCCGGCGATCTCTGCATCTATACCAACCTGTCGCACACCATCGAAACCCTCGACTGAAGCGAACCGTTTTTAGGCACGACATCATGAACATGACCCCGCAAGAAATCGTCTCCGAACTCGACAAGCACGTGGTCGGACAGGGCCGCGCCAAGCGCGCCGTCGCCATCGCGCTGCGTAACCGCTGGCGCCGCCAGCAGGTCGCCGAGCCGCTGCGCCACGAGATCACGCCGAAGAACATCCTGATGATCGGCCCGACCGGCGTGGGCAAGACGGAGATCGCGCGCCGCCTGGCCAAGCTGGCCGACGCCCCGTTCATCAAGATCGAGGCCACGAAGTTCACTGAAGTCGGCTATGTCGGCCGTGACGTGGATACCATCGTGCGCGACCTGGTCGACATCGGCATCAAGCAGACGCGCGAATCCGAAATGCGCAAGGTGCGTGCGCGCGCCGAGGATGCGGCGGAAGACCGCGTGCTCGACATCCTGCTGCCGCCGCCGCGCGACTTCGGCTTCAGTGCGACACCGACCAATGCCGCCGAAGCCGACGCGCAGGCCGGCAACACCACCCGCCAGACCTTCCGCAAGCGCCTGCGCGAAGGCGCGCTCGACGATCGCGAAATCGAAGTCGAGGTTGCCGAGGCGAGCCCGCACATGGAAATCATGGCGCCACCCGGCATGGAAGAGATGACCGAACAGATCAAGTCGATGTTTTCCGGTCTCGGCGGCGCGCGCAAGAAGAAGCGCAAGCTGAAGATCAAGGAAGCGATGAAGCTGCTGGTCGATGAAGAGGCGGCCAAGCTGGTGAACGAAGACGAGCTCAAGCAAAAGGCGATCGCCAACGTCGAGCAGAACGGTATCGTCTTCCTCGACGAGATCGACAAGATCGCCAGCCGCTCCGAAACCGGCGGCGCGGACGTGTCGCGTGCCGGCGTGCAGCGCGACCTGCTGCCGTTGGTCGAAGGCACGACGGTGAACACCAAGTACGGCATGATCAAGACCGATCACATCCTGTTCATCGCCTCCGGCGCCTTCCACCTCGCCAAGCCGTCCGACCTGATCCCGGAACTGCAGGGCCGATTCCCGATTCGGGTCGAGCTGGAGTCGCTGTCGATCGCTGATTTCGAGCGCATCCTCACCAGCACCGACGCCTGCCTCACGCGGCAGTATGAGGCCCTGCTGGGCACCGAAGGCACGAAGATCGAATTCACCGAGGACGGCATCCGGCGTCTCGCCGAAATCGCCTATTCCGTGAATGAAAAGACGGAGAACATCGGCGCCCGCCGCCTGTACACCGTGATGGAAAAGCTGCTGGAGGAAGTGTCGTTCTCCGCAACCAATGCATCCGAGACGACAGTGGCGATCAACGCCGCCTACGTCGACGAGAAACTCGGCGCGCTGTCCGAAAACGAAGACCTGTCGCGCTACGTCCTGTAAAACGCCATGGCAAACAAGGCACTGGCCAAGCGGCAAAAGATGATCATCCGTGTCGAGCCCGCGCAGCGGGCACTCAAACCGCGGAATCCGATCGCGCTTGCCGCAAAGCAGAGAGTCGCCGGATCGCACCGCAAAGGCAGCTCCACCGAGCGGCAATTGCATGAGCGCCTGCTGAAGAAGGCGCTCGGCGGATCGGAAGAAGACTGAGCGGCCGCGCGGTTCAACGCGCCGGGACGCCAGGGACCGGCTGCGGTTGTGCACCGGGCAACGCGCCCGGCTGGACCGCAGGCGGAATCGTGGGCTGCCCCGGAACGCCGGGCGCGCCAGGATTGACAACGGTGGTCGGCGGCGCCGTGGTGGTCGTGCCGGGCGGGGGTGCTGCGCCCGGTACGGGCTGCGTCATCGGCACGACGGGCTGTTGCGGCGCCGGCGCGTTCTGCGGCGTCAGCACCTGTCCCGGCTGTGCCTGGGGCAGGTTTGCCGGCGGTACCGGCGGCTGTCCTGCCTGCGCTGCCGCCGCGGCCTGGGCACGCGAAGGCACCGGCTGGCCGGGCACGGGAACGGGCGGGGTTGCCGGCCGCGCCGGTACCGGCGCTTCGGCAATTCCTTCCAGGCCCTTCGCGCTTTCAGGCAAATCCACGCGCTTGGTGGCACCGCCCTCCGACAGCAGCACATGGTCGCGGTGCACTTCCTTGATCGTCACACCCGGCGCAACTTCCTCTTCCACACCGATTGCCTGCGCCGGTTTGCCGTCGGCGCTGATGATGGCCACGCTGCTGCTCGGGCTGCCGGAAAAGATCACGCCGCGCAATTGATAGTTGCTTGCCGCGACAGTCCCGCCCTTGGGGTTGCCGAACAGCGTTGCCGCCGCATCCGGGCGAATCTCGGCCTGCGCGGTGCGCGGCGGGGCGGCGACAGGCCGTACCGGCGGCTTGAACAGTTGCATCGCCCAGTAGGCCGCCGACGCGCACAGCGCAACGAACAGCAGGAAACTCACGGTTAGCGGCAGGCGCCTCATTGCAGTCCTTTTCTCTTTCTTGTTATCGCACCAG
>NZ_DASRXF010000205.1:0-30055 GCF_035654295.1 Noviherbaspirillum sp.
CAACGCTACAAGTTATGCCTGATGACCATAGCGAGTTGGTACCACCCCTTCCCATCCCGAACAGGACCGTGAAACGACTCTGCGCCGATGATAGTGCTGCAACCAGTGTGAAAGTAGGTTATCGTCAGGCTTGTTATACGCGAAAGCCCTAACTCTTCCCGAGTTAGGGCTTTTTGCTTTTTAGCGGCCTTTAGCGGCCGGCTGGCCGGCACAGCGACCTGCCCTCGCACGCTCCTTGCACCGCATTCCCCTCGATCCGCTTGCACGCCAGCGCCGGCCGCTGTCATACGTGCGGCGTCTCCCCATACCTGCAAGCAGCAAAGCCGCAAGCCGCAAGCTCACGCTCCAGCTTCCCGCTTGCCGGCTCCAGGCTCCAGGCTCCAGGCTCCAGGCTCCCGGCTCCCGGCTCCCGGCTCCCGGTTCCAGCCTCCAGGCTTCGCACCACGGGCCCAGCCCTCGCCCCGCGCATTCCACGCGCGTACCTGGACCAAATCGCAGAAGAGGGGGATCCCGGAGGGGGGATGGGGCACCGCAGCCGCAGCGCTTACCCGCGCGGACATGGCTCGTGCCACCACGCATTGAGGAGGAGGGGAATTCCGAAGGATGAATGCGGGAAGCAGCCGTTGCGTGCTTCCCGATTTGCGCGTTGCATGCCCTGACGGGATATCTCGACGAGGATCTCATCACGGTCGTCGCCCGATTTGCATGAGATAGTCTCTTGCCTGGCTACGGTGGCCACCCAGAAGCGCGGAATTGGCTGCCGTCTAAAATCGCTCTCGCCCGAAGGGCCGGACCTCAAAACGGGTAGCTGACGCGTACAACAGCGAAGTTCACGCCGTCGTTTGGCTTCTTGATGCTTCCATTGGAAAAGTGCTGAATCTTCAGGCTGACGTCCGCGTTGTTTGCGAATACATACCCAACCCCGAGATGATCGCCAAATTGGAAACGGGTCGACAGCTGCTGGTCGTTGTTGTCATACAGCTCGGATAGCAAATGTGCGCCGATTCCGGCTTCGAAATACAAGCCTTTCCTGCTGTCGTTCTGAAAGCGGAAGACCGGCGTAATGCCGATTGCCGTGATGTTTTGCGTATTGCCTGGAATGTTCCTAAAGCGATTACCGCGCCATTGGGCCAGCGTCAGGTCCCAGTAGCCGCCAATATGTGTGCCATTGGATTGCCACCACATGGAATCCCACTTCCACTGCACACCAACACGAACCATCTTTGTCTTGTCCCCAGTGCCGAACTCGAAAGACGCGGAGTCCGCCGCAAAACTCGCCGGTGCAGCGGCCACGAGGAGGCAGCTCAGGATTGATGCGGCCGTGCTAACGCGGAATACCTTCATCCGACTTTTCCTTTCATTGCTAATATGGACAGACTCCTATTGTACGCAAAATCGGAAATCCATCCGGCTAGTCGATCTTCGCGCTAAGCACGATACGGATGCTCCGTGATGCCGGGAACGTCGACCCGGAGCGAAAGGACGCATCCGGAAAGCGGGAGATCCCTTAATTCCTCCCCCGGCCGTTTGTTCCTGACGGTGGTCACATACAGCGTTCGCAAGTCGCGGCCTCCAAATGCCGGCATAGTCGGGCAGCGCGCGGGAAGCGGGACTTCGTCCAGTGTCGAGCCGTCGGGTGACAGGCGAAGGAGCTTGCCTCCTTCATACATCGCGCACCAATATGCATTTTCGCTATCTACCGACGCGCCATCCGGCCGACCGCCATATTGATCATCCTTGATATCGGAAAACTGCCGGAATAGGCGGCCCTCTCCAAGGCCACCGGAGCCCTGATCAAAGGTAAATGCTGAGATTCTGTGTGCCGTTGTGTCCGCGTGATACAGCGTTCTCCCGTCGAGACTGAAGGCAAGGCCGTTCGAGACGGTCACCGGATTGCCAACCTTCTTGATGACGCCGCGCTCGAGGCAGTACAGCGCCCCAAGAGCCAGGCTTCGGTCGTCCGACAATGTGCCTACCCAAAGGCGCCCCGCCGCATCGCACCTGCCATCGTTGAATCGAATTCGTGCAGGGTCATAGGGCGCATCGACAACGGGATGCAAACTGCCCTTTTCGGTGTCGAGGATCGAAATTCCCGCTCGCATTGCGACCAGAAGCCCGCCATCCGCGCACCAGGCAATGCATCCGGGTTCGGAAGGCACCGACCAGCTCCGATGGTTCTTGCTGACAGGGTCAAAACGATGCACGGCAAGGCCGGCGATATCTATCCAGTAAAGCGCTTGTTCCTGCGGATGCCAGAGCGGAGATTCGCCCAGGAGCACACGCGAGTTCGGCAGCGCTTGCAAGTCATTTGCAGGCATGAAAGTCGGTTTTTTGAGATGATGATGCATCATTATGCGACGAAGCCCCATGTGACAGGAGACTGATTTGACAGCCAAAAGCACCCTGCCAACGATTGCATTTCTAGGTATTGGCCTGATGGGAAAGCCCATGGCAACGCGTTTGTTGCAGGCCGGATACTCTCTTTCCGCGTGGAACCGTACGCGTGCGAAGGCGGAGCCGTTGGCTGCACTTGGCGCTGACCTTGCAGACGACCTCGTTGCGGGCGTGAAAAGCGCTGACATCATCATCACGATGCTCGAGGCTGGACCCGTGGTGCGCGCAGTCCTGGAGGCTGCGGCGCCGGCGATGCGTCCGGGAAGCCTGGTGATCGATATGAGTTCGACCCGGCAGTCTGAAGCGCATGAGTTTCACGCCTTGCTTCAGGCGCTGGGAATCTCCTTCGTAGATGCTCCGGTATCCGGTGGGGTAATGGGTGCCGAAGCGGGCACGCTCGCGATCATGGCCGGCGGCAGCGCCGACGACTTCGCGCGTGCCGAGCCGGTGTTGCGCGTGTTGGGGCGGCCAACGCTGGTCGGTCCGGCTGGAAGCGGACAGATCGCAAAACTCTGCAACCAGCTGATCGTCGGCGGGACGCTTTGCATCGTCGCCGAAGCGCTGTTGCTCGCCCAGGCAGGGGGGGCCGATCCTGCGGCAGTCCGCACTGCACTCCGCGGCGGCTTTGCCGAAAGCCGTATTCTCGAGGTGCATGGCCAGCGCATGCTGGACCGGAACTTCCTCCCCGGCGGCCAGGTGAAGAGCCAGGCGAAGGACCTTGAAAACGTGCTCGCTGCCGCGACCGCGTCCGGCATCGCGCTGCCCGTCACAGAACTTGTTACACAGCACTACCGCAGCATCCTGGAAGCAGTTCCCCACGCGGACCAGTCGGCCGCTTTGCTTGCGCTGGAACGTTTGAACCCGGGCAAGCGGGTCGGCGAGGCTCCGGACCAACTACCATGACAAGGAGGAGATGCAATGAAGTTGAAGCATTGGTTATCCGCAGTTGCAACGGCAGTTGCCGTGATTGGTAGCAGTTCTGTTTTTGCGCAGGCGTATCCCGCCAAACCGATCAAGCTTGTCGTCCCGTTCCCTCCCGGCGGCACGACGGACATCCTCGCCCGCGCGGTCGGCGGCGAACTGTCGAAGGCGTGGGGCCAGCAGGTCGTGATCGACAATCGCCCGGGTGCCGGAGGCAATATCGGGTCGGAAGTGGTCGCCAAGTCGCTCCCGGACGGATACACCCTGCTGATGGGTACTGTCGGTACGCATGCCATCAACCAGTCGCTGTATTCGAAGCTGCCCTACGACCCGGTCAAGGACTTTGCGCCCGTGACACTGGTCGCCTCCGTGCCGAACGTCCTGGTCGTGAATGCCGCGTTCGCGGAGAAGAACAAGATCGCCGACGTGAACAGCTTCATCAAATACGTGAAGACACACCCCGGCCGGCTGAACATGGCATCAAGTGGAAACGGCACCTCGATCCATCTGGCCGGCGAACTGTTCAAGTCGCAGACGAAGACCTTCATGGTCCACATTCCGTACCGCGGTTCGGCACCCGCCATTACCGACCTGCTCGGAGGCCAGGCTGACCTGATGTTCGATAACCTGCCCTCGGCCATGCCCTACATCAAGGCGGGCAGGCTCAAGGCACTTGGTGTCACGAGTGCCAAGGCCTCGCCGGCACTGCCCGATGTCCCGCCGATCGCGCAGGTAGGGGGCGATCTCGCAGGTTTTGAGGCGAGTTCCTGGTTCGGCATCCTTGCCCCGGCGGGCACGCCATCGGATATCGTGAACAAGCTGCAGCAGGAAATTGCGAAGGCGCTCGCCAGCCCTGCCGTCAAGGAAAAGCTCGTTGCCCAGGGCGCGGACCCTGTGGGCAATACGCCCGATCAGTTCGCTGCGCACATCCAGGCGGAAACCCGCAAGTGGGCGGCCGTCGTCAAAGCATCGGGCGCGAAGGTTGACTGATTTAGCACGCTGCCCGGCGGCGACGCCGCCGGGCTTTCCCAGGTAGATCGTTTCACATATGACCGTCAAAGTTCATGCGCGTACCGACTGGCGCGCGGTATGGCATCTCATCAAACCTTATTGGAGTTCCGAAGAGAAATGGCGCGCACGCGGCCTGCTTGCAGCAGTGATCGCGCTGGCGCTCGGCATGGTGTATCTCGACGTTCTCTTCAACGCCTGGAACCGCGACTTCTATAACGCGCTCGAGAACAAGGAATATGACGCCTTCAAGGAGCAGCTCTGGCGTTTCTCCTACCTCGCCTTCACCTACATCGCAGTGGCGATCTACCGGGTGTACCTGACGCAGGCGCTGGAAATGCGCTGGCGGGCGTGGATGACCCGCCAGTATCTTGACGAGTGGCTGGCCAACCAGGCGTATTACCGTATCGAGCAGACGCGCAGTGCCGACAACCCGGACCAGCGGATCGCCGAGGACCTGAACTTTCTCACCAGCGGCACGCTTACGCTGTCGCTCGGGCTGTTGTCTGCCGTCGTCACGCTGGTGTCCTTCGTCGGCATCCTGTGGTCGGTGAGTGGGCCGCTGTCATTCATGCTCGGCGCCCGGGAAGTCACGGTCCCCGGCTACATGGTCTGGTTCGCTGTCGCATACGCGCTCATCGGTTCGGCACTCGTATGGATGATCGGCAAGCCGCTCGTCCTGCAAAACTTCAACCAGCAGCGGTACGAGGCCGATTTCCGGTTCGGGCTGGTACGCATTCGCGAGTATGCCGAGGCGGTTGCGCTGTATCGCGGCGAAGCACAGGAGCAATCGCAGCTCGACAGCAGGTTTGAACGGATTCGCCGGAATTGGTGGGAAATCATGCGTACCACCAAGCGGCTCAACGTCGCATCGAACTTCTATGCGCAGTTCGCCATCATCTTTCCATTCCTGGTCGGCGCGCCACGGTATTTTTCGGGCGCGATCACCCTTGGCGGACTCATGCAGATCAGTTCGGCGTTCGGCCATGTGCAGGAGGCGCTCTCCTGGTTCATCAATGCCTTCAGCTCCCTGGCGAGCTGGAAGGCCAGCGTCAACCGCCTGGCGGGATTCCATGCTGCAGTGACAGCGGCACGCACCCAGAGCGCCGGCATCGCTGTCACCCGCAACAACGTCGGCGCGATCCTCATTGACGGCGTCACCCTGCATCTGCCCGCCGGAACGCCGTTGACTGCACCGATCTCCGCCGACGTCCGGGCCGGGCAGCGCATACTCGTTACCGGGCCCTCAGGCTGCGGCAAATCGACCTTGTTCCGGACAATCGCGGGGATCTGGCCGTATGGCGAGGGAGCCATCGAGATCCCCGCCCAGGCAAAGCTGCTTTTCCTTCCCCAGAAGAGCTACCTGCCCATCGGCACACTGCGCGCGGCAATCGCCTATCCAGCGCAGGAAAAGGCATACAAGGACCTGGCGATCCGGCACTACCTGGAAGTCTGCATGCTGTCTCACCTGACGGAAAAACTCGATGAGGCAGACAACTGGAGCCAGCGCTTGTCGCCGGGCGAACAACAAAGGCTGGCCTTCGTGCGCGCGCTCCTTGCACGGCCGGACATACTCTTTCTCGACGAGGCCACCAGCGCCCTCGACCCGGCTTCCGAGGCGGCACTCTACGACGCCGTCCTGCGCGAACTGCCCGAGGCTGCGCTGGTGAGCATCGCCCACCGGGAGGCTGTTGCGAAATACCATTCGATTCGTTGGCAGTTTGTCCATGAACCGCAAGCCTTGGACAAGTTAGTGCACGCTGCGGCGGGCCTGCGCTATACAATTCGGGCATCTCAACTACCCACCCCGTGAGCCGGCGCCAGCCGAAACGGGCGCCGCGACGCACATGGCCTTCATGTCGATCGCAGGACAGGACTGGATCGACATGAAACGCTACATCATTCCGCTCGGGCTGCTGTTGTCCCTTGCCGGTTGCGCCTCCCAACAAGTGACGGTGAATGCGGACGCCGAATGGAAGCCGCCGGAGGGCGCACTTTCCGTGTTCTCGACCGGTCCCGCCGGCACGCTTCCGGCAGGCTGGGAGCCGATGATCCTGCTGCGCAACAAGAAGCAGACGCATTACGAACTGGTGAACAAGGACGACACCACTGTCTTGTACGCGCGCGCGGAGAGTGCCTCATCCGGCCTGATGCACAAGGTCGATATCGATGCCGAGCAGCAGCAATGGCTGCACTGGCGCTGGAAGATCACCAGCCTGGTGAACACCGCAGACAATACCAAGCGTGCCACCGAGGATTCGCCCGTGCGCGTCATTCTCGGCTTCGACGGCGACAAGGATTCGATGCCTTTTGCCGACCAGGTCCTGTTCGAAACGGCGCGCGTGGTGACGGGTTACGAGTTTCCCTATGCAACCTTGATGTACATCTGGGAAAACAACAAGCCGGTCGGTACCGTCATCGGCAGCACCTACACCAGCCGTATCAAGATGATGGTGGCGGAAAGCGGGTCGGACGGCATCGGCGAGTGGCGCTCCTTCACGCGCAACATCGTCGAAGACTTTGAAAAGGCATTCGGTGAAAAACCAGGCAGGCTGATCGGAGTAGGGGTTTTGACCGATACCGACAACACCGGCGAATCCGCCGAAGCCTGGTATGGCGATATACGTCTGCTGCGCGAACGCCTTGCCCGTGCCGACACCCCGGAAGCCGGGCAGCAGCCGCTATCCCTCAGTCAGCGCAAGTAGCGCGAAGCTGGCCAGCCAGTGCGTGCCGGCATACTCACCTTCGACGGCGGCCGGCAGTGAAGCCTCGAGATGCGTTTCAATCGCCGTATCAACGCGCGAACGCAGTTCATGATCGAGCTGGGAGCGAATCTGCTTCCAGCACCACGCCCGGGTCAGGTTCACGCCATCCAGATGGGCCAGCTTGGGATCGCTGCGGTCCGTCACCTGCACTGGCAACAGCCATGTCGCCAATTCGTTTGGCGCCGGGCGGAACAACTCCCACCAGTCCGCATAACTGCATCCATCCACGAGGCGCAGCATGAGTGCCGCCTCGACCAGCCCGGCTGAAAGGAAGTCATCGCCGCCCGGCTCGTAGGCAGCGGGGTAGCGGCGGTCGCGGCCGAACCAGGCGCTGGCCTTGGCTGCGATCAGGCGGCGCAAGGCGATGTGCTGGATGGTTTCCGCGTAATCCAGGGCCAGCAGCAGGCCGAACGCGCTGTTCGCATGCGTACCGGCGCGCACCGGGTATTGCGCCAACGGCAGGAAGGCCTGGTAGCGTTCGACGATGGCATCGGCGAGTGGTTGAAGATTGTCCCGCCACGCGCGAGCGGCGGCGTCGGTATCGGCGAGCGCGTGCAGCTCGGCCTGCAGCTTCAGCAGCCATCCCCACCCATAGGGGCGCTCGAACGTGCCGCGGGACGAGTCTTGCAGATACGCGGTTTCGGCAGCGATGTTTTCCGCCGTGAAGTGCCGGTTGAAAAGCTCATGGATCCGGGTGCATTCCGGAAGGCCGGGGACGCGGTGCAGCAGGCGCGCGAGCAGCCAGTGCATGTGAACGCTGGAGTGCCAGTCATAGCTGCCGTAGAACGCGGGGTGCAGTGCACGCGGGCGGCGCATGTCCGCCTCCCTTGTCAGCAGATGATCAGGCTTGTTCGGGAATTCGCGGATGACGTTTTCCAGTGCGACCCGGGCAAACGGCGATGCATACTCCGAGACGGAATGCGCCATGGCCGCTCATGCCCTTGCGAGCCAGGCCTCGGCCAGCCGCACCCAGAAGCTTGCCCCGATCGGGAGCAGGTCGTCGTTGAAGTCATAACTCGGGTTGTGCAGGTTGCACGGCCCCAGGCCGTGCCCGTGCTCGCGGTGCGCCCCTTCGCCGTTGCCGATGAAGACATAACAGCCGGGCTTTTCCTGCAGCATGAAGGCGAAATCTTCCGCCCCCATCGTCGGTTCCACCTGCGCATCGACCCTCTCCGGGCCGACGATGGATTGCATGACTTCGACGGCGAAGGCCGTTTCCCGGGCATGGTTGATCAGCGGGGGGTAATTGCGCTTGAAGCTGAAGTCCACGCTTGCGCCGAACGCTTCCGCAGTGTGCGCCGCGATGGCTTGCATCCGCTGTTCCATCAGGTCCAGGACGTCGGTCGTGAAGGTGCGCACGGTGCCGATCAGGGTCGCTTCATCCGGGATGATGTTTGTGGCGCTGCCGGCGTGAATCTGTGTGATCGAGAGCACGGCCGCATCGAGCGGGTTCTTGTTGCGCGTGATGATGGTTTGCCAGCTTTGCGCGATTTGCACCGCGACCATGATAGGATCGATTCCCTTGAACGGTTGTGCCGCGTGCGCTCCCTTGCCCTTGATGACGACTTCGAATTCGTTGGAGGAGGCCATCATCGGGCCGGCCGTCACGCCGAAGGTCCCGACCGGGACGCCCGGCCAGTTATGCATACCGAACACGGCTTCCATCGGGCATTCCCTGAACAGGCCATCGTCCATCATGCGCCGCGCGCCGCCGCCGCCTTCCTCGGCGGGCTGGAAAATCAGGTACACCGTGCCGTCGAAATTGCGATGCTGGGACAGATATCGCGCCGCGCCAAGCAGCATGGCAACGTGGCCGTCGTGTCCGCATGCATGCATCTTGCCTGCATGGCGCGAGGCATGGGAAAAGGTATTGATTTCCTGCACCGGCAGGGCGTCCATGTCGGCCCGCAAACCGACGGCGCGATTGCTGGTGCCGTTCCTGACAACGCCGACCACGCCGGTCGTGCCCATGCCGCGGATGACGGGAATACCCCAATCGGCTAGCTTTTGTGCAACAAGGTCTCCGGTGCGCCGCTCTTCGAAGCAAAGCTCCGGATGCGCGTGGATGTCGCGGCGGATCTGGCGCAGCTCGGATTGGAATTCAAGAATCGGGTCGATCAACTTCATGTTTGCCTCCAGCGGCAGACGCCGCCGTGTTGTAAAAGGGCTATTGCTTTCCGGCATGCGAGCGGCCTGCGATATAGGTATATTACGCTTGGGCCGAGACGGTATATTTTAACTACTGCAAACCGCTGCGCGTCCTGGAATTATTCCGCGCTGCATGGGCCAACCATTTACTTTGCCGGGCAACTGCCACAAGCGTGCGTCCGGCGGCTTCCGGATCTGCTATGACCACTTCAATTGTTCGCGCCACCTGTCCCCATGATTGCCCCGATACGTGTGCGCTTCTCGTTACCGTGGAGGATGGCGTCGCCGTCCAGGTAAAGGGTGATCCCGACCATCCCACCACCGCAGGCGTGCTCTGTACCAAGGTATCGAAGTACACGGAGCGCACCTATCACAAAGACCGTCTGCTGCACCCGATGAAGCGTGTCGGACGGAAGGGCGAAGGGCGCTTCGAGCGCATCTCCTGGGACGAAGCGCTCGACACGATCGCTTCCCGCCTGAAGAATATCGCGGCGCGCGACCCACAGGCCATCGTACCCTACAGCTATGCCGGCACCATGGGCCTGGTGCAGGGCGAGTCCATGGCCGCACGCTTCTTCCACAAGCTGGGCGCCTCGCTGCTCGACCGCACGATTTGCGCATCGGCCGGCGGCGAAGGGTACAAGTACACCGTGGGTGCGAAGATCGGCACCGACGTGGAGCAATTCCAGAATGCCAAACTGATCCTGATCTGGGGCGGCAATCCGATCGCCTCCAACCTGCATTTCTGGATGCGCGCACAGGAGGCCAAGCGCCGCGGGGCCAAACTGATTGCGATCGATCCCTATCGCTCCCTGACAGCGGAAAAATGCCACCAGCACATCGCCCTGCTGCCCGGAACCGATGCCGCGCTGGCACTGGGCATGATGCACGTGCTGATCGCCGAGGAACTGCTGGACAAGGACTACATCGAACAATTTACCTTTGGCTTTGACAGGTTGAAGGAGCGCGTTGCTGAATGGACGCCGCGGAAGGTGGCTGAAACCTGCGGCATCAGCGAAGAAGAGGTTGTCGGGCTGGCACGCGAGTACGGCGGCGCGGCCAAGCGCGGCGATCCGGTCGCGATCCGCGTCAATTACGGCGTGCAGCGCGTGCACGGCGGCGGCATGGCAGTGCGCAATATCGCATGCCTCCCGGCGCTGGTGGGTGCCTGGCGCCACGCCGCAGGCGGTATCCAGCTCTCGTCGTCGGACACCTTCCCGAAGAACCAGCGCAGCCTGCAGCGGCCGGACCTGCTGGAGAAGCAGCCTCGCACCATCAACATGAGCACCATCGGCGATGACCTGCTGCGCGACGGCGACCCGGCGTTCGGCCCCAGGATCGAGGCGCTGGTCGTGTACAACTCGAACCCGGTCGCCGTGGCGCCGGAGTCGCCGAAGGTCGTGCAGGGATTCGCGCGCGAAGACTTGTTCACCGTCGTGCTCGAGCATTTTCAGACTGACACCGCGGATTACGCCGACATCGTCCTGCCCGCCACCACGCAGCTCGAACACGTCGACGTACATTCGACCTATGGTCATCTCTACATGATGGCCAACAATGCGGCCGTCGCGCCGCTGGGCGAAGCCAAGCCGAATACCGAGATTTTCCGGCTGCTTGCCGCACGCATGGGTTTCGACGACCCGTGCTTCCGCGAGAGCGATGATGAGATCGCTTCACAGGCCTTCAAGCGCACCGACGTTCGCGCAGTGCATTTCGACTGGGATTCGCTCAAGCGCAAGGGATGGCAAAAGCTCAATGTGCCCGACGCGCCGTTTGCCCACGGCGGATTCCCGACGCCTTCCGGCAAGTGTGAGTTCTATTCGGAGCAGATGAAGGCCGCCGGCCTTGATCCCTTGCCTGCATATGTCGCCCCGCATGAATCGGTCGCAAGCAATCCAGTCTTGGCGAAGAAATATCCCCTCGCCATGATTTCTCCGCCCGCAAGGAACTTTCTCAACAGCAGCTTCGTCAATGTGCAGAGTCTGCGCGATACGGAAGGCGAACCGCATCTCGATATGCATCCTTCCGACGCGCACGAGCGCGGCATCGAAGACGGCGATGCGGTACGGATTTTCAACGACCGCGGGTCTTTCGTTGCCAAAGTGCGCGTGACAGACAAAGCACGGCGCGGGCTGGTAGTGGGCTTGTCGATCTGGTGGAAGAAGTTCGCCGCCGATGGCAAGAATGCCAATGAAGTCACCAGCCAGCAGCTGACCGATATGGGCAAGGCGCCAACGTTCTATGACGTACTGGTGCAGGTGGAAAAAGCGTAGGCAGGCATGAAGATGAAGTGGCGGGCGTTGATCCTTTGCAGTGTGGCTGGACTGGTAGCCGGATGTGCCCAACTGGGCTATTTCGTGCAGGCCGCGCAAGGTCAGCTATCGCTGCTTTCCGAGGCGCGTCCGATCGACGACTGGCTCGCCAGTCCCGACGTGGAAGACAAGCTCAAGGGTAAGCTCACGCGGGTAAAGCAGATCCGCCAGTTCGCGGCGCGCGAGCTGGCGCTGCCGGACAACGACACGTTCACCACCTACGCCGACGTCAAGCGTCCGTTCGTGATGTGGAACATCGTGGCCACGCCCGAGCTGTCGCTCAAGCCTCTGCAGTGGTGCTTTCCGGTTGCCGGCTGCGTGAACTACCGCGGTTACTACAGCAAGGACGACGCACAGGCCTACGCCGCCGAACTGCGCGCCGAGAAGTATGACGTCGAGGTCTCCGGTGTGCCGGCATACTCGACGCTCGGCTGGTTCAAGGATCCGGTGCTCTCGACCTTCATCCAGTACCCGGACGGTGAACTCGCCCGGCTCGTCTTCCACGAACTGGCGCACCAGGTCGTGTATGTGCCCGGCGATTCGCGCTTCAATGAATCCTTTGCCGTCGCCGTGGAAGAGGCTGGCGTGGAGCGCTGGATGACCGTGTATGGCGACGAGAAGACGCGCAAGGCGTATGCCGCGTATGAAAGCCGCAAGCGCGACTTCCTGGCGCTGCTGATGAAGCACCGGAAAATGCTGCAGGAAAATTACGAGCGCGATGTGAACGACGACGAAAAGCGCAAGGAAAAGGCGTCGATCTTTCAGTCGCTCAAGGACGAGTACCAGGTGCTGAAAGCATCATGGGGCGGCTACGCCGGCTACGACCGCTGGTTCGTCGAACCCTTGTCGAATGCGCACCTCTCGGCGATCGCCACGTACCATGACTTTGTCCCGGGCTTCAAAGCGATACTGGCGAAAGAAAAGTCGATGGCCAATTTCTATGACGCGGTGCGCCGGCTGGCAACGCTGGAAAAGGACGAGCGTCATCGGCAGCTTGCGCACTTCGGCAAATCGACACCAATGACAGCCGAAAACCTCCATGCAGCAGGCATGCCGCCGCGGTAGCGCAGGCCGCTGCCTCACCCACGAACACTGACAACGCGGCCCCGGTGGCCGCGTTGTCATTTTTGGCGCCGGGCAGTCAATGATTGCTGCGGCGCAAAACATAAATACTAGAAAAACACTTCTGATCTTGTGCAAAAGACTTGCATGCAAACGGCTCCACCGATAGCATCTAAGATAATAAAAAAACCGGTCGTTCGATTATTTCGAGCGATCGATACTAACCAACCAAATCAAGACAAGAGGCAGACAATGGAAAAACTTTGGCTGAAGTCCTATCCGACCGGCGTTCCGACCGAGATTGACTACACCCAGTACCGCTCGCTGGTGCACCTGCTGGAAGAATCCTTCCGCAAGTTCGCGTCGCGCAACGCCTATGTCTGCATGGACAAGTTCATGACGTACGGCCAGCTCGACGAGTATTCCAAGTACCTCGGCGCATGGCTGCAGGGCCGCGGCCTGAAGAAGGGCGCACGCGTGGCCATCATGATGCCCAACGTGCTGCAATACCCGGTCGCCATCGCCGGTGTCCTGCGCGCAGGTTATACCGTTGTCAACGTCAATCCCCTCTATACGCCGCGCGAACTCGAGCATCAGCTCAACGATTCGGGCGCCGAAGCGATCATCATTCTCGAAAACTTCGCCCACACCCTGGAGCAGGTGATCGGCAAGACCAAGGTCAAGCATGTCGTCGTCGCCAGCATGGGTGAAATGCTGGGCGGCGTGAAGGGCATGATCGTCAACTTTGTGGTGCGCAACGTGAAGAAGATGGTGCCCGCATTCTCGCTGCCGAACGCGACGCGCTTCAAGCAGACGCTGTCGGAAGGCGCGCGCTCGTCGCTCAAGCCCGTCGACCTGAAGCATGAGGATGTCGCCTTCCTGCAGTACACCGGCGGCACCACCGGCGTGTCCAAGGGCGCCACGCTCACCCACCGCAACATCATCGCCAACGTCCTGCAGAACGACGCATGGGCGCAGCCGGCCCTGAACCAGGAGCCGAAGATCGATCCGCTGTCGATTGTCTGCGCGCTTCCGCTGTATCACATCTTCGCGCTCACCGCGTGCTGCCTGATGGGCACCCGCTGGGGAGCAATGAACATCCTCATCCCGAATCCGCGCGACATTCCCGGTTTCGTGAAGGAGCTGGGCAAGCACAAGTTCAACCTGCTGCCCGCGGTGAATACCCTGTACAACGGACTGCTGAACAACCCCGAATTCGCCAAGCTCGATTTCTCCGGCCTGAAGGTCTGCAACGGCGGCGGCATGGCGGTGCAGAAGGCGGTCGCCGACAAGTGGCTGAAGGTGACGGGCTGCCCGATCATCGAAGGTTATGGCTTGTCCGAAACCTCGCCGACTGCGACCGTGAACCCGGCGACTGCAACTGAATTCTCCGGTGCGATCGGCCTGCCGATCCCGTCAACGGACATCGCCATCCTGGACGACGACGGCAAGCCGGTGCCGCTGGGCCAGCCGGGCGAGATCGCGATCCGCGGCCCGCAAGTCATGGTCGGCTACTGGAACCGTCCGGATGAAACCGCCAAGGTCATGACCCCGGACGGCTTCTTCAAGTCGGGCGACATCGGCGTGATGGACGAGCGCGGTTATGTGAAGATCGTCGATCGCAAGAAGGACATGATCCTGGTGTCGGGCTTCAACGTCTACCCGAACGAGATCGAAGGCGTGGTCGCCGCGCATCCGGGTGTGCTCGAGTGCGCCTGCATCGGCGTGCCGGATGCCAACTCCGGCGAAGCGGTGAAGTTGTTCGTGGTCCGCAAGGATCCGTCGCTTACGGTCGACCAGCTGATGAACTACTGCAAGGAACAGTTCACCGGTTACAAGAAGCCGAAGTACATCGAGTTCCGCGACGAGCTGCCGAAGACCAACGTCGGCAAGATCCTGCGCCGCGAACTGCGCGACGAGAAGAAAGCGGCCTGATCCGCATTCCTCCGAAAAAACCGCCTGCATGTCAGGCGGTTTTTTTTCGTCCCTTCAGTCGGTGCGTACTGCGCCAGGATGCCCATTCTCGACCGCAAAGCTGGCGACAGTGGAGACGCCCGATGCGGTCAGCCGCACATCGTCGAGCGCCTGGAACCTGACCGACGTACCTGAAGCTTTGATGTCCATCGTCACATACCCGCGCCGGTCGCTGCGTCCGTACTTGATGTGCGGATTATCGGCGACGTATTTCTCGGTGCGTGACTGTGGCCGTGAATTCGAGGTGATCGAGGTGCCGCAGAATTCCGTTGCGAGAACCGGATTGCCGGCGGATGTCTTCCTGAAAAAATCGCGCTTGATGTCAGCGGCGTAGAAGGTGTGCACGTCGCCCGAGATGACCAACGGGTTCGACACGTCATGCTTCGCCAGGCCGTCGAGCAGGCGGCCGCGGGCGGCGGGATAGCCGTCCCATCCGTCGTTCCAGAAGCGGCCGTCCTCTTCGTGCACGAGCGGCGCCTGCGAGGATTGCGCCATGAAGGTTTGCTGCGCAAGGATGTTCCACCTCGCGCGTGATGATGCAAATCCATCCAGCAACCACGATTCCTGTTCGGCCCCGAGCAAGCTGCGGGCTTGATCGTCAAGCTCCGCACAGGCGCGGGTAACGGTACCCGAACCGCCGCGATCGGAGCGCTGGCAGGCTTGATACGAACGGTACTGGCGGTCGTCGAGCACATGGAGGCGCGCGAGACGCCCCCAGTCGAAGCGGTCGTAAATGCGCAGGTGGGCGAAGCGCTGCGGGCCCGGGGGCAGCGCCGGCAAGCGTACCGGCATGTGCTCGTAGAACGCTTGATAGGCAGCGGCGCGGCGCGTGAGGAAATCTTTGTCCAACCTTTCGTCGCGGTCGTTGGCGTAATCGTTCGCGACTTCGTGGTCGTCCCAGGTCACCAGCCATGGCGCCACGAGGTGTGAGGCCTGCAGGTGCGGGTCGGACTTGTACTGGGCATAACGGGCACGGTAGTCGGCGAGCGTGAGCGACTCATTGCTGCGGCGGCGCGGGGAAGGCGGGTGGACGAGATCGTAGGCGCCCCATTCATAGATGTAGTCCCCAAGGAATGCGACGAGGTCCGGTGCTTCATCGGCAATATGGCGATGCGCCGCATACTGGCCGAACTCCCAATGCTGGCAGGACGCGAACGCCAGGCGCAGCGACGCCGGCATGTCGTCGTCGGCGGGGGCTGTCCTCGTCCGGCCAACCGGGCTCGCCGCATCGCCGAGCAGGAAGCGATACCAATACCAGCGGCCGGGACGCAGGCCGGTTGCATCCACATGAACACTATGCGCGAGCTCCGGCAGCGCCGCCGCAATTCCCTGCGCGGCAATATGGCGGAATGCTTCGTCCTCGGCGACTTCCCAACGGACGGAATAGGGCTGCGTGCCCGGCGAGCTTGCGTCCAGCGGATTGGGCAGGATGCGCGTCCAGAGGACAACGCGGTCCGGTCGTGGGGAGCCGGAGGCGACGCCGAGGCTGAATGGATAGACGCTTATGCGACTGATCGCACGCGAGGGATACGCCGACGCGAGCGCAGCCAGCGAAAGAAGCCGCCCTGCATGGACAAGAAAGTTTCTGCGGTCGGGGCGCATATTGAAATGAGGGAAGGGAACGGCTCATTCAAATGCATGAACCGTTCCCGTCGTGGCAGGTCGAATCAGGAGTCTGGGTGTTGATGCGCAGGAACGTCAGGCGTCGAGCGGGGGTAGGGCCCGCGGCTTGCGGTTCTCGTCGGTGGCGACATAGGTCAGCGTGGCTTCGGTCACCTTCACCGTTTCCACCTGCAGGCGATTGCGTTCCGCATACACCTCGACGTTCACCGTGATCGATGTGTTGCCCACCTTGACCACTTCCGCATAGAAGGAAAGCAGGTCGCCGACGAACACTGGTTGCTTGAACAGGAAGGAGTTCACGGCAATCGTTGCCACGCGGCCGTTCGCGCGCCGGACGGCAGGCAGCGAGCCCGCGATATCGACCTGCGCCATGATCCAGCCGCCGAAGACATCGCCGTGCACATTGGCATCGGATGGCATCGGCATCACGCGCAGCTGAGGTACTTTCCCCGCCGGCAGGGTTGTTTGGTGGTCGGTCATCTTCTTCTCCTCTCCGGTGCAGGTAGCCGCCCGAAAGAATGGGCTGGGCTACAATCGTCAAAGCAACAGGATAAACCAAGTTATCTCTTTTTCATGCGACGTAATCCCGTAACTTCATCCGAAGCACCCGCCAATCAAGGCACCCGCAACGACTGGGCCACGCTCAGGACGCTGTTCCCGTACCTGTGGGCGTACAAATGGCGCATGCTGCTGGCGCTGACTTTCCTGGTCGGGGCGAAGCTGGCGAACGTCGGTGTGCCTATCGTCCTCAAGTCGCTGGTCGACCACATGACCATCAGCCCCGAGAACCCGCGTGCACTGCTTGTCTTGCCGGTCGGCATACTGGTTGCATACGGCGTGCTGCGACTGTGCACCACCATGTTCACCGAGCTGCGCGAGTTCGTGTTCGCGAAAGTGACGCAGAATGCCGTGCGGACCGTCGCGCTCAAGGTCTTCCGCCACCTGCACGCGCTCTCGCTGCGCTTTCACCTTAACCGCCAGACCGGCGGCATGACACGCGACATCGAGCGCGGCACGCGCGGCATTTCCTCGCTGGTTTCCTATACGCTGTACAGCATCCTGCCGACGCTGGTCGAAATCTCGCTCGTGATCGGCTACCTCGTGCTGCACTACGACATCTGGTTTGCGGCGATCACTTTCGGCGCGCTGATTGTCTACATTGCCTATACCGTCGCTGTTACCGAGTGGCGCACCACGTTCCGCCGCACCATGAACGACCTCGATTCCAAGGCCAATACGCGCGCAATCGACTCGCTCATCAACTATGAGACGGTGAAATATTTCGGCAATGAGGATTACGAAGCGCGCCGCTACGACAAGAGCCTGCAGAACTGGGAAACCGCGGCAGTGAAGTCGCAGACTTCATTGTCGATTCTGAACACGGGCCAGTCCCTCATCATTGCCGTGGCGGTGACGCTCATCCTGTGGCGAGCGACGCAGGGCGTGATCGACGGCACCATGACGCTGGGCGACCTGGTGCTGGTCAATGCCTTCATGATCCAGCTCTACATCCCGCTCAATTTCCTCGGCGTCATTTACCGAGAAATCAAGCAGAGCCTGGCAGACATGGAGCGTCTCTTCGCGCTGCTGGACCAGCACAGGGAAGTGGCGGACAATCCCGACGCGAAGCCGCTGGAAATCAAGGGTGCGGAAGTGCGCTTCTCGCACGTCGATTTCAGCTACGAGTCCAAGCGGCAGATCCTTTTCGACGTCGACTTCGCCATCCCGGCGGGCACGACCACAGCCGTCGTCGGCCACAGCGGATCGGGCAAGTCGACCTTGTCGCGCCTGCTGTTCCGCTTCTACGACATCAACAAGGGCAGCATCACCATCGACGGCCAGGACTTGCGCGACGTGACCCAAGTATCGCTGCGCAAGTCGATCGGCATCGTGCCGCAGGACACTGTCCTCTTCAACGATACGATCGAATACAACATTGGCTACGGCAAGCCGGATGCGAGCAAGGAAGAGATCGTCGCGGCGGCCAAGGCAGCCTATATCCATGACTTCATCGAAAGCCTGCCCGACGGCTACGCGACCACGGTCGGCGAGCGCGGCCTCAAGCTGTCCGGCGGCGAGAAGCAACGCGTCGCCATCGCCAGGACGCTGCTCAAGAATCCGGCCATCCTGATCTTCGACGAGGCGACCTCCGCGCTCGATTCGAAATCCGAACAGGCGATCCAGGCGCAGTTGAAGGAAATCGCGAAGGACCGCACCACGCTCGTCATCGCTCACCGCCTGTCGACCATTGCGGATGCGGCCCAGATCCTCGTGCTCGACCACGGGCGGATCGTCGAGCGCGGCACCCACGGCCAGCTGCTTGCCGCCGGCGGCGCGTACGCGCAAATGTGGGAGCGCCAGCAGGCAAGGCAGGAGATTGCGGCATCCTCCCCGGATTCCGGCTCGCTTGGGGAAGAGTCTGCCGTTGCCTAGGATTCCGGCACGGGCGTGCTTTGCTTCGGCGTGGAACGCGTCTAACATAGCGCCATGGAAACCAAGTGGCTGGAAGACTTCATCTCATTGGCGGAGACCCGCAGTTTCAGCAGGTCGGCCGAGCTCCGCCACGTCACGCAGCCGGCGTTTTCCCGCCGCATCCAGTCGCTCGAGGCCTGGCTGGGCGCGGACCTGATTGACCGTACTTCCTATCCGACCCGCCTGACTCCCGCCGGCGAAGTGTTCTACGAGCAGGCGCTCGAAATGCTGGGCCAGATCAATGACGCGCGCGCACTCCTGCGGGGCAAGCGCCCGACTGCCCAGACGACCGTCGATTTTGCAGTGCCCCATACGCTCTCGCTCACCTTCATGCCCAAATGGATGACGGAGCTCGAAGCTGGCTTCGGCATGCTGCGCACGCGTTTGATCGCACTGAACGTGCACGACGCCGTGATGACGATGGTCGAAGGCGGTTGCGACCTATTGTTGTGTTATCACCATCCGCGCCAGCCTGTGCAGCTCGACGCCAGCCGGTACGAAATGCTCACGCTCGGCAACGAGGCCCTGCGTGCCTACGCGCGCTGCGACCGCAGCGGCGCGCCGGAATTTTCGCTGCCGGGCAGCGCGAAGTCGCCGCTGCCCTTCCTCTCCTATACGAGCAACGCCTATCTCGGCCGCATGGTCGAACTGATACTGACGGACGCCAAGCGCCCGCTCCATCTCGAAAAGCGCTATGAAACCGATATGGCCGAGGGCTTGAAGATGATGGCCCTCGAAGGCCACGGCGTCGTGTTCCTGCCGGAGTCGGCGGTGGCCCGCGAGCTCAAGCAGAAGCAGCTCGCTCGCGCCGACGGCGGTCATTCCGAGTGGGAGGTCAATATGGAGATTCGTCTCTATCGGGAGCGCCCTTCGGCGCAGCGGCCGGGCAAGCCGATCGTGTCGCGCCTGTGGGATTACCTCGTAGAGCGCAGCCAGGCACAGGCAAAAGGGCGGGCAAGGAAGCGCAGCCGCGCGAAGGCCGCCTGAGTGTGATAGCTGGCACTTATGCATTTTTTGCATAGTTGCATGCGCACAAAGCATTGGATTTGCTGCAATGCGTTGCAATAGCATGCCACCCGTATCGCGCCTCACACATGTCGTGGAAGGGTGACTGAACCTCTACAAGGAGCAGTGACAGCATGTCCAGCAAACACGAAGTGCCGTCCTACCTGACGGCTCATGAAATCGGCCCCTGGGGTGTTTACCTTGAACAGATCGACCGCGTCACGCCGTACCTCGGCACGCTCGCGCGCTGGGTCGAGACACTGAAGCGTCCGAAGCGCATCCTGGTCGTCGATGTACCGATCGAGCGCGACGACGGCAGCATTGCGCATTTCGAAGGCTATCGGGTGCAGCACAACACCTCGCGCGGCCCCGGCAAGGGCGGCGTGCGCTTTCACCAGGATGTGACCTTGTCCGAAGTCATGGCGCTGTCCGCGTGGATGACGATCAAGAATGCCGCGGTCAATGTGCCCTACGGCGGGGCGAAGGGCGGTATCCGTGTCGATCCGCGCACCCTGTCCATGGGCGAACTGCAGCGCATGACGCGCCGCTATACCAGCGAAATCAACATCATCATCGGACCCAACAAGGATATTCCCGCACCCGACGTCAACACGAACGAAAAAGTGATGGCGTGGATGATGGATACCTATTCCATGAACCAGGGCAGCACCGCGACGGGTGTGGTGACCGGCAAGCCGATTTCCCTCGGCGGCAGCCTCGGGCGCCATGAGGCAACCGGCCGCGGCGTGTTCGTGGTCGGCTGCGAGGCCGCTGCCAAGCGCGGTCTGGACCTGAAAGGGGCGCGGGTGGCGGTGCAAGGCTTCGGCAACGTCGGCGGCATTGCGGCACGCCTGTTTGCCGAGGCAGGTGCAAAGGTCGTGGCGGTGCAGGACCACCTTGGCACCATCGTCCGTGATACCGGTATTGATGTTGTGGCGCTGCACGCCCATGTGAAGCAGCATGGCAGCGTGACCGGCTTCGGCGGCGCCGAGGCGGTATCCGACCGCGAACGCTTCTGGGAAGTCGATTGCGACATCCTGATCCCGGCAGCGCTCGAACAGCAGATCACCGCCGCCAACGCCGACAAGATCCGTGCAAAGATCATCCTCGAAGGCGCGAACGGCCCGACCACGCCGGCGGCGGACGACATCCTGCACGACAAGGGCGTGCTGGTGGTGCCGGACGTCATCGCCAATGCCGGCGGGGTGACCGTCAGCTATTTCGAGTGGGTGCAGGACTTCTCCAGCTTCTTCTGGACCGAGGACGAGATCAACCAGCGGTTGACGCGCATCATGCGCGAAGCATTCGCTGCCGTGTGGCAGCTCTCAGAGGAAAAGAAGGTGTCCTTGCGGACGGCGGCATTCATTGTCGCCTGTACGCGGGTCCTGCAGGCGCGCGAGATGCGCGGTCTCTATCCCTGACCGGGAAAATTAGGATGAATATAATGCAGCGGGCGATGTACCCGCTGCAAACAGATACAAGGTGCCGCCTACAACAACAATGAATGCAGGCGGCGATTGACGCGACAACAGCATGAGACGGAGACCTTATGCGCCCTATCACCATCAACAACGGTTTTTCCAAAGCCGCGGCGGCTGCCTGCCTCTGCGGCTTTGCCGCATTGGCGAACGCCGGCGACACCCTATCGAAGATCCGGGAAACGCAAACCATCACCATCGCGCACCGCGAGGCGTCGATGCCGTTTTCGTATCTGGATGACAACAAGAAGCCTGTCGGCTATGCGGTTGACCTGTGCCTGAAGTTCGCCGAAGCGGTGCGCCGCGAGCTCAAGCTGGCGCGCCTGGACGTGCGCTACCTGCCTGTCACGCCCAGCACGCGGATTGCAGCGATCGTCGAAGGCAAGGCCGACCTGGAATGTGGTTCGACCACCAACAATGCCGAACGCCGAAAACAGGTTTCCTTCACGATTCCGCATTTCGTGGCCGCAGCCAGGATGGTCGTCCGGGCCGATTCCGGCATACGCAACTGGTCCGACCTGCGCGACAAGCGTGTCGTCACGACCAAGGGCACCACGGCCGTCAAACTGCTCAACGACCGCGACAAGGTCCGCTCGCTGGGCCTGAAGCTGATCGAGGGCCGGGACCATGCGGAGTCCTTCGGCATGGTCGAAAAGGGCGAGGCCGAAGCATTCCCGATGGACGACGTGCTATTGTTCGGTTTGCGTGCCAATGCGCAGAATCCCACCGGCTTCGTCGTGGTCGGCGATGCTCTCTCCGCCGAGCCTTACGCCGTCATGATGCGCAAGGACGACATCCCCTTCAAAACCCTGATCGACCGCGAGATGGGCAGGATCATCCATGAAGGGGAGATCTACAAGCTGTACGATAAGTGGTTCAAAAGCCCGATCCCGCCCAAGGGCATCAACATGAACATGCCGATGGGGCACCTGCTGCGGGACGTTCTGCGCTTCCCGACCGACAAGGTAGGCGACTGATAAGTAGAACCACGTATAGGAATACGAGCCGGTTGAGGTAGGCTCGGAAATAGTAGGCGTGCCGCTGTCGCGTCACGTCTTTCAGAAGGGAGGGATACCCTTTGAAAGCCGGCTCGGGAAATTGTTCAAGTCAGCTTTTGAAGCAATCCTTTTGGTACACTAGGCCTCGCAACTTTTCCTGGAGACAATATGAAACTATCGAAGCTCATCACCGTCCTGATTGCTACCGGCGCCATCGCCGGCACGGCTCAAGCGCAAGAACTGACCGGCACGCTTAAGAAGATCAAGGACACCGGCACCATTACCGTGGGTCACCGCGAGTCTTCCGTACCGTTCTCGTACCTCGACGACAAGCAGCAGCCCATCGGTTACGCGATGGACCTGTGCATGAAGATCGTCGACGCGGTCAAGACGGAACTCAAGCTGCCTAACCTGAAGGTCAACCTGCAGCCGGTGACGTCCAGCAACCGCATTCCGCTGCTCCAGAATGGCACCATCGACCTGGAGTGCGGCTCGACCACCAACTCCACGGTGCGCCAGCAGCAGGTTTCGTTCGGCCCGACCTACTTCGTCGTCAACGTGACGGCGGCCGTGAAGAAGACGTCCAACATCAACTCCCTGGCCGACCTCGGCGGCAAGACGGTGTCCACCACTTCCGGCACCACTTCCGTCCCGCTGCTGAAGGCCTACGAAAAGACCAAGAACGCCGAAGTGAAGGAAATCTACGGCAAGGACCACGCCGAATCCTTCCTGCTGATGGCAGACGACCGTTCCCAGGCTTTCGTGATGGACGACATCCTGCTGGCAGGCCAGATCGCCAACTCGCGTAACCCGAACGACTTCAAGATCATCCAGGAATCGCTGCGCCAGGAGCCGTACAGCATGATGCTGCGCAAGGATGACCCGCAGTTCAAGGCGCTGGTCGACAAGACTGTCGGCGGCGTGATGAAGTCCGGCGAAATCGAGCGGATCTACTTCAAGTGGTTCCAGAGCCCGATCCCGCCGAAGGGCATCAACATCAACTTCCCGATGACGCCGGCAATCCGCGAGGCATTCAAGAACCCGAACGACAAGGGCGTTCAGTAAGCGCATCAGGTGAGAAGTAGGGCCGGAGGGCGTCAAGCCATTCCGGCTTTTTTTCGGGCCGGGGCCGTGAGCCCCGGTCCTGCGTTGCACGGGCTGCATTTCGCATCCCGTGCAAGCTGGGAGACACAACAATGAATTTGGGGATTTTTTTCGAACAGGTGCCTGACGGCGACGGATCCTGGGCCGAGATGCTCCTCGCCGGGCTCGGATGGACGCTGTCCACCGCGGCGCTGGCGTGGGTCATGGCGTTCATACTCGGATCGATCGTCGGCGTCGCGCGCACCACGGACAAGACCTGGCTGGTCAAACTCGGCAATGCGTATGTCGAGCTGTTCCGTAACATTCCGTTGATCGTGCAGTTCTTCGTCTGGTACTTCGTCGTGCCGGGCCTGATTCCTGCCGTCAAGACATGGGTGACGACGCTCGACCCGACCGACCATCAGTTCGTGACGGCCGTCGTCTGCCTTGGGTTCTTCACTTCCTCGCGTATTGCAGAGCAGGTGCGCTCGGGCATCCAGTCCTTGCCGCGCGGTCAGCGCAATGCCGGTTACGCGCTCGGACTCACGCAGATCCAGACCTACCGCTACGTGCTGCTGCCGATGGCGTACCGCATTATCATTCCGCCACTGACGTCCGAGGTGATGAACCTGATCAAGAACACCGCGGTGGCCTATTCCATCGGCCTGGTCGAGCTCTTCTTCCGTACGCGCGAGATGGGCGAGATGACCTTCCGCTACTTTGAAGCATTTGCCGCAGCAACCCTGATCTATGTCGTCATTGCCATGACCGCGAATCGGGTGATGGCGTTCATCGAACGCAAGGTTGCCGTGCCCGGTTATATCGCAGGAGGTAAATAATGGGTGAACTTGATTTTGACGTCGTCGCCCGGACCTGGCCATACCTGCTGACCGGCCTGCAGTACACGCTGCAGCTGACTGTCGTGGCGGCCGTGGGCGGCACGATCTTCGGCACCCTGCTGGCAATGGCGCGCCTGTCGCACTTCAAGCCGCTGGCCGCGTTTGCCGCCGGTTACGTCAACCTGATGCGTTCGATCCCGCTGCTGCTGGTGATCTTCTGGTTCTACTTCCTGGTCCCGGTCGTGCTGCAGGTCGTGACCGGTTCGGAACGGCCGATCCAGCTCGGCGCCGATCGCTCGGCCTATATCACCTTCATCATGTTCGAAGCAGCCTATTTCTGCGAGATCATGCGGGCCGGTATCCAGAGTATTCCAAAGGGGCAGGTCAACGCCGCCTATGCGCTCGGTCTTAACTATCGGCAGTCGATGCAGCTGGTGATCCTGCCGCAAGCCTTCCGCAACATGCTCCCGATCCTGCTGACGCAGACCATCGTGCTGTTCCAGGACGTCTCGCTGGTATCGCTGCTGAACGTCACCGACTTCGTCGGCGCATCGGTCAAGATCGCTCAGCGCGACAGCCGCGTGGTCGAGATGTACCTGTTCGTCGCCATCGTCTATTTCGCGCTCTGCTTCATGCTTTCGACGCTGGTCAAGCGCCTGCAGAAGCGCATCGCCATCATTCGCTAAGGATAACGAAATGATTGAACTCAAAAATGTCAGCAAATGGTACGGAAGTTTCCAGGTACTGACCGACTGCACAACCAGCGTTGCCAAGGGCGACGTGATGGTCGTCTGCGGCCCGTCCGGCTCCGGCAAGTCCACCCTCATCAAGACCGTCAACGGCCTTGAGCCCTTCCAGAAGGGGGAGATTCTCGTCAACAATGTATCCGTCGGCGATCCGAAGACCGACCTGCCGAAGTTGCGCGCACGCATCGGCATGGTGTTCCAGAACTTCGAACTGTTCCCGCACCTGACCATCCGTCAGAACCTGACGCTGGCGCAGGTCAAGGTGCTCGGCCGCAGCGAGGATGAGGCGACCGAGAAGGGCCTGAAGTACCTCGACCGCGTCGGCCTGCTCGGGCAGAAGGACAAGTTCCCCGGCCAACTGTCCGGCGGCCAGCAGCAGCGCGTCGCGATCGCCCGCGCACTGTCGATGGACCCCATCGCCATGCTGTTCGACGAGCCGACCTCCGCGCTCGACCCGGAAATGATCAACGAAGTGCTCGACGTCATGGTCGGCCTTGCACAGGAAGGCATGACGATGATGGTAGTGACCCACGAAATGGGCTTTGCCAGGAAGGTCGCGAATCGCGTGGTCTTCATGGACAAGGGCTACATCGTGGAAGACTGCACCAAGGACGAGTTCTTCGGCTCGCCGCGTTCCGACCGGGCACGCGACTTCCTGGCTAAGATCATTACGCACTGACGCCAGCTGTCCTCGAAAAAGCCGTTTCCGCCGCCTGGCCGAAACGGCTTTTTTGTGTCGGCCTCGCGCGGTGCCGCGGGTAAAATAGCGGTCATCTCAAGAAAGAACCGCCATGTCTACTCAATCTGCCAGCATCACCATTACCCGCCCCGACGATTGGCACCTCCACCTGCGCGATGGCGCCGCACTGGCAAGCGTCTTGCCCCACAGCGCGCGCCAGTTTGCTCGCGCCATCGTCATGCCGAACCTGAAGCCGCCGGTGACCACGACCGCGCAGGCTGCCGCCTATCGCGATCGCATCCTCGCTGCCCTGCCAGCCGGCATGGATTTCCAGCCGCTGATGACCTTGTATCTGACCGACAACACGCCGCCGGACGAAATCCGGCGCGCGAAAGAGAGCGGTTTTGTTCACGCGGTGAAGCTGTATCCGGCCGGCGCGACGACCAACTCCGACGCCGGCGTGACGCAATTGTCGAAATGCTATAAGACGCTCGAAGTCATGCAGGAAGTCGGCATGCCGTTCCTGGTGCACGGCGAGGTCACCGATCCGGCGGTCGATATTTTCGACCGCGAAGCCGTGTTCATCGACAAGGTCATGCAACCCCTGCGCCATGACATGCCGGCGCTCAAGGTCGTGTTCGAGCACATCACCACCCGGGACGCGGCCCAGTACGTGAGCGAGGCAGAAGGGCCGGTCGCCGCCACGATCACGGCACATCACCTTCTCTACAACCGCAACGAAATCTTCAAGGGCGGGATTCGTCCGCATTATTACTGCCTGCCCGTCCTCAAACGCGAAGAGCATCGTCAGGCGCTGGTCCGTGTGGCGACGTCAGGCAGCTCCCGCTTCTTCCTCGGTACCGACTCTGCACCGCATCCCAAAGGCTTGAAGGAGCATGCCTGCGGCTGTGCCGGCTGCTATACCGCGCTGCATGCGATGGAGTTGTACGCCCAGGCATTCGATGCCGCCGGAGCGCTGGACAAGTTGGAGGCATTCGCAAGCTTCAACGGTCCCGACTTCTATGCTTTGCCGCGCAACACCGGGACGGTAACCCTGCACCGCGAAACGTGGACACTGCCGGCGGAAGTGCCGCTCGGTGACGCGACTGTCGTGCCTCTCAACGGTGGCGAGTCCATTGGCTGGAAACTTGCCTGACCATCCTGCCTCCGCCGAGGCGGCGTCATTCCTCGCGGAGATCGATTGGCGGCGTCCCTGGCTCTCGCGTATCCGGGACACGGCGCAGCCGATTCTGCAGACCGGCAATTGGCGCGAGGCCGTGAACCTGGCAGCACAAACTGCCGGCCTCCGCAATCATCGCGGCGTGCCGGTACGGTTCGTCACGCAATCCAGCCTGCCGGACGGAATGGCGTATGAAGCATTCATCAGTGCCAGCGGAGGCGTGCCGACGCGCGACAATCTCCACGATTTTTTCAACGCGCTTGTCTGGCTCACTTTCCCGAACATCAAGGTTCGGTTGAATGCATTGCAGGCGGCAGAAATTGCACGAGGCCCAGGACAAGATGTGGCGGGCGGCCGCGGCAAAGTACGCGACGCAGCGACTCTCTTCGATGAAAACGCGGCCCTGCTTGTCACACGCGACCCGAGCTTGCTGGAGGCACTACGGTCGCATAGCTGGAGGGAAGCCCTCTTGGAGCGTCGCGACACGTTCTGGCGCGACTGCGATATCTGCTTGTTCGGCCACGCACTGATGGAGAAACTGGCGCGCCCCTACAAGTCGATCACCGCACACGCATGGCCCGTGCTTGCCGATCGCGCATTCTTTGCATTGCCGCCGGCGGGAAGGACTGCATTTCTGGATGCGGCCATATCCACCCAACTTGAAAATGGACTGACCAGCGCGGATTTCACACCCTTGCCCGTGCTTGGCGTGCCCGGCTGGTGGGAGGGGCAGGATGCCAGCTTTTATGCCGACACATCCGTCTTCCGACCAAAACGGCAACGGTAGGAAGCATAAGGACACATAAAGGAAAAGGCACCCGAGGGTGCCTTTTCAATACTGCATTCAAATCGAGGCAGGCTTACACCTGCACTTGATTAGAACTTGTGAC
This sequence comes from Noviherbaspirillum sp., assembly GCF_035654295.1. Lineage (GTDB taxonomy): Bacteria > Pseudomonadota > Gammaproteobacteria > Burkholderiales > Burkholderiaceae_D > Noviherbaspirillum. Next base: position 27,578 of record NZ_DASRXF010000205.1, read on the forward strand.
GGATACCGACGTTGAAGATGTTCACGTCAGCGCCAACGTCAACGTTGGTGCGAGCGTACGAGGTGTACAGGTCGGTACGCTTGGACAGGCCGTGGGTGTAGCCGATTGCGTACTGGTCAGCATCGGTCAGGTTGCCGCCACGCAGGTCGTTACGAACCCAGGATGCACGGATAACGCCTGCGCCAACCGGAGCGGTCACGCCGAGCAGGTAGTTACGTGCCTTGCTGTCGCCGCCAGCAACTTCGTTCTTGTTGTCAGCGAAACCAGCGTGCAGGGTAGCAACGCCGAAGTTGAACTTACCGCCGAGCAGCAGGGTGCTGTGGTCGGTGTCAGCGCCAGCAGCGGTGACGTTGGTGGTGTGGTAAGCGAACTGAACGTTCAGCGGGCCGTTTGCGTAGCCTGCGCCAACGCCGATCTGGCTGTTGTCGGAGATGCTGCCAGCGGTCTCACCCAGACCGTAGATCACGGAAGCGGACAGGCCACCCATTGCCGGAGCAGCGTAGACGATCGAGTTGCTGACGCGGATCGGATAGCCGGTGGTCAGGTGCGATGCGAACAGACGGGTGGTGTCGCCAGCCAGACCGGTTTCGAACGGGTCGATCGTGTCCAGAGCGATGTGGTACGGGGAGTACTGACGACCAAAGGTCAGCGCGCCGAAGCCGCCCTTCAGACCAACGAAGGCCTGACGGTTGAACAGGGTGTTAGCGGTGCCCAGGGCGCCGGTGTCGATGCTGAAACCGTTTTCCAGTTGGAAGATTGCGGACAGACCGCCGCCCAGGTCTTCCGAACCCTTGAAGCCGATACGGCTGCCGGACCAAATGCCGCTGTTCAGGCCCCAGGTCGCGGAGGTTGCGCTGGTGTCCGTGCGCTGAATACCGACGTCAGCAACACCGTAGATGGAGACGTTGGTTTGAGCGGAAGCTGCGCCTGCGAAGGCGCCCAGAACTGCGAGCGCGAGAAGCGATTTTTTCATTGAATAATCCCCAAAGGTTTATCGAGCTAAGATTTTTTTAGTGCGTTCGACAAGGCCACTAGTGAGAACGTCCCTGCCGAAGGAAGCTTCCTGATCATTTGTTTAACCAAGTAGCTGGTGGATATTTCATCAAATATCGGGACCGACTACAAAGGGAATTTCGGTTTTACACCTGCTTCTTAGGCGTTCTGTGGCGTGTCTGCAACGAAGTGGCGCAAGGGAAATGGTGCTTTTGCCATCATTTGCACCACGTCGGTGCGCTTATTGCCGGAGTTTGCATGGCCGGATTAGTGTTGAATCCTAACGTGGCGGGCCAATAAAAAACGGGCTCGCAAGAGCCCGTTTCATATCTAACTTGACGTACAGCCGGAGGCCGGCTGCGAATCCAGATTAGAACAGGTGGTTCACACCCAGCGAGATGCCGCGCTGGCGGGACAGGCCACCGGTGTTGCCGAGGCCGGCAGCCGGAACGCGCGCTGCGCCGTCATACTTGGCAGTGTCGAAGCCTGCGTACAGGTTGGTGCGCTTGGACAGTGCGTAGGTAGCAGCCAGCATGAAGTTGTCCTTGTCGCCGGTAGCAGCGCCGCTGATCTTGGTCTTGTAGAACGCGCCGGTCACTTCAACTGCCGGGGTGATGGCGTAGTTCAGACCGATCCAGGTCCAGCGGGTCTTGAGGTCAGCTGCGGCGGTTTCGGCTTCCTGGTTGACGTAACCAGCGCTCACGCGTGCCGGGCCGAACTTGTAGCCTGCGCCCACGGTCCAGTAGTCGGTGTCGAGGTCGGTGACAGCATCGGTACGCTGGTTGACTGCAGCGCCAACGCTCAGCGGGCCGGCAGCGTAGGTACCGCCGATGGACTTGGCGGAGCCGCGGCCGGTGTCGCCAGCCACTTCGCCCAGCGCCCATTCAGCACGGACCGTTACAGGACCGAAGGTGCCGATGTACTGGATGTCGTTGTTGTAACGGGTGCCGGCGGACGCACGAACTGCGTCAGCGATGCCGGGATACTTGTAGCCGAACGGATCGTAGGAAGCGATCGTCTTGAACGGAACCGTGTACTGACGGCCGAAGTCCAGGGAGCCCCATGCGCCGCCCAGACCGACAGCTGCGGTACGGTTGAACAGGGTGTTAGCTGCGTCGAGTGCGCCGGTGCCGCTGTTGAAGCCGGACTCCAGCGTGAAGTGCGCGTTCAGGCCACCGCCCAGGTCTTCAACACCTTTGAAGCCGATACGGTTGGAGTTAAAGGTGCCGGTGGAACCCATCGACAGGCGGCTGCCGCCAGCTGCGTCGAAGTTGGTCTGATGACGGACGCCGGCATCAAACGAACCGTAAATGCTTACGCTGGATTGTGCTTGAGCTGCACCTGCGAATGCACCCAGAACTGCCAGTGCGAGAAGCGATTTTTTCATTAACAAATCTCCAAGGGTTGGCGTGCTAAAATTTTTTTGAATTGCCTTCTATTGCACTCAGCAAGGCCACTAGTGGTAACGTCCCTGCCGACACTTCC
>NZ_DASRXF010000206.1:0-15699 GCF_035654295.1 Noviherbaspirillum sp.
CGCTTGCCGTCTGGATGTTGGCCTCGTTCAGCGCGGCGATCGTCGAACGCTCCTCGACCGGCTGGCGCATCACGATATCGATCAACTTGTTGTTGTCGCGGAACTGGCCGATCGTCGTCCCCGTGAGGATAGTGTTCGCCGCACGCATCACCGTTTGCGAACTGATGCCGAGCGCGCGCAGCTTGTCCTGATCGAGGTCCAGGCGCAAGACCTTGACCGACTCGTTCCAGTTGTCGTTCACGCCCACCGTATTCGGGTTGGCGCGCATGATTTCCTTCACCTGGTCGGCGATCGCGCGCACCTTCGGCACCTCGAAACCGGAGACGCGGAACTGCACCGGATATGGGACCGGCGGTCCGTTGGGCAGCAGCTTGACGCGGCCGCGCACCTCGGGGAAATCGTTCTTGAATGCGTCGACGATTTTCAGGCGCAAGGTCTCGCGCGACTTCAGATCCTTGGGCAATACGACGAGCTGCGTCACATTACTCTGCGGGAAAATCTGGTCGAGCGGCAGGTAGAAACGCGGGCTGCCTGTGCCGACATAGGTCGTCACGCTTTCCACGCCGTCCTGCTTGCGGATGAAGGCTTCGAACTTCTTCGCCTGCGCCTCGGTCGCGGAGAACGCACTTCCCTCCGGCATCCACAGCTCGACCATCAGCTCGGGGCGGCTGGAGTCGGGGAAGAATTGCTGCTCGATGAAGCGGAAGCCGAACACCCCCAGTGCAAAGCTGGCAAGCGTCAGCAGGATCGTCGTCTTGCGCCACTCGACGCACCAATTCACGATCGCGCGGAAGCGGACGTAGAACGGTCCGTCGAACAGTTCGTGGTGGCCGTCGGCGTTGGCGGCCGGCTTGACCTTCAACAGCACATAGCCGATGTAAGGCGTAAACAGCACGGCAACGAACCAGGAGATGATCAGTGCAAGCGCGTTCACCGAGAACATCGAGAACGTGTATTCCCCCGCCGCCGATTTCGCCAGGCCGATCGGAAGGAAGCCGGCCGCGGTGATCAGCGTGCCTGTCAGCATCGGCATCGCCGTCGAGGTGTAGGCGAAGGTGGCGGCATCGAAGCGGGAAAAGCCCTCTTCCATCTTCCGCACCATCATTTCCACTGCAATGATGGCATCGTCCACCAGCAGGCCGAGCGCGATGATGAGCGCACCCAGCGAAATCTTGTGCAGGTCGATGCTGAAAATGCTCATGAACAGGAAGGTCACCGCGAGCACCAGCGGGATGGTGAGCGCCACCACCAGTCCGGGCCGCACATCCAGCCGGAACGGTTTGGTATGGAGGCCGAGCGAGAGGAAGCTGACCGCCAGCACGATGAGCACCGCTTCGGCGAGCGTCTTCAGGAATTCGTTGACCGAGGAAGCCACCGCCTGAGGCTGGTCGGAGACGCGCTCCAGTTCAATACCGACCGGCAGTTTCTCCTTGATGCCGGAGACGGTAGCGTCGAGGTTGCGCCCCATCTTGATGATGTCGCCACCCTTCTCCATCGAGATGCCGAGGCCGATCACTTCCTTGCCGTTGTAGCGCATCTTGTCCTGCGGCGGGTCCTTGTACTCGCGCCGCACCGAGGCGAAATCGCCGAGGCGGAACATGGCATTGCCCGCGCGCAGTTCGAGGTTTTCCAGGTCCTTGACCGAGTACATGGCGCCGGTCACACGCACCTGCAGGTTGTCCGTGGGGGTGACGAGCACGCCCGTCGATTCGACCGCGTTCTGCGCATTCAGCTGCTGAACGACCGATTCGAAGGGAATGCCGAGCTGCGCGAACTTCTTGTGCGAGAACTCGATATGAATCTTTTCATCCTGCACGCCGAACAGTTCGACCTTCGAGACCGACGGCACCTTCAGCATCTGCTGGCGCACGAAGTCGGCGTAATCCTTGACCTCGGCATAGGAAAAACCGTCGCCCGACAGCGCGAAGATGGAGCCGTAGGTATCGCCGAACTCATCGTTGAAGAACGGGCCGACGACGCCCGCAGGCAGCGTGCCGCGAATATCGCCGATCTTCTTGCGGACCTGGTACCAGGCGCCCGGCGTTTCCTTGGGCGGCGTCGATTCGCGCAGCTGCAGGATGATGAGCGTTTCGCCCGGCTTGGAGTAGCTGCGGATCTTGTCGATGTAAGGCGTTTCCTGCAGCTTCTTTTCGAGCTTGTCGGTCACCTGGTCGGCCATCTGGAGCGCCGTGGCGCCGGGCCAGAACGCGCGCACCACCATGGCACGGAAGGTAAACGGCGGGTCCTCGTCCTGCCCCAGCCTGCCGTAGCTGAGCACGCCGCCGATCAGCAGGGCGACGATCAGGTAACGCGTGAGGGGAATGTGTTCAAGTGCCCAGCGCGAGAGGTTGAAACCAGACCTCATTTCGCGCCCCCGGCGGCAGTGCGCACGGCATTGGCCCCCGTTGCGCTATCAGCCCTTTGCGTTTGCTCCTCGCCGAGGATGTTGACCTTCTGTCCAGGCTTGAGGAGGTTGACGCCCGCCGTCACGATCGTCTGCCCCGGCGCGATGCCGCCCGCGACCAGGATGTCATTGCCGGCAGAGCCCGCGACCTGCACCGGGACCAGTTTCACCCCGCCGTTTTCCACCACCCAGACGGAAGTGGCGCCCTTGTTATTGAACAGTGCCGTCAGCGGCAGCCTGATCATCGCGTTCTGCGATTTCGCCGCGAAGGTCACATAGGCGGTCATCCCCAGCTTGATGCCTTCCGGCGCATTGGGAATGGATACTTTCGCCGTATAGGTACGCGTGGCCGGGTCGGCCACCGGCGACATCTCGCGCAGCTTGCCCGGGATGATCTCGTTCGGGTTTGCCCAGGTACGCACTTTCACGTCCGACACCTTGCGCAGCGCATCGACCTTGTCTTCGGGGATGCCGATAACGATTTCCTTTTCACCCGCCTGCGCCACGCGCACCACCGGTGTGCCCGCAGCCACGACCTGTCCGACTTCCGCATCCACGCTCGTCACGACGCCATCGACGTCCGCCACCAGGCTCGTGTAACCGGCCTGGTTCGACTGGTTGCGGAAAGCGGCCTGCGCCTGCTCGAAGCTGGCCTGGGCCGCCTTGAAGGCGGTTTCCTTGCTATCCAGTACCGCCTGGCTGACGAAATTTTTCTCGCGCAATTCCTGGTAACGCTTCAATTCGGCTTTCGCCAGGTCGCGGTTGCTCTCGGCAGCCTTCAGACCCGCATTGGCCTGCGCCTGCGCCAGCTTCAGGTCCTGCGGATCGAGTTGCATCAACAACTGTCCGCGCTTGACCTGCGTGCCGACGTCCACCTTGCGGGAAACGATCTTGCCGCCTACCCGGAAGCCGAGGCGCGATTCCACGCGCGCCCTCACCTCGCCGGGAAATTGGGCCACCGTATCGACGTTGTCCGCTGCCAGCTTGACGGCGCGGACCGGACGGATTTCCTCGGCCTTTTCGACCGGCTTGGAACAGCCGGCCAGCGCCAGGACTGCACCGAAAGACAATACGGCCAAGGCGCGACGCCTGGACAAAGACTCGGTCGGACGACCATGAATGATCGAAGTGGCCACGGTTTTTCCTTTACTATTCGGACTGAAATTGCACGTCCCGGGATATTGCTCAACTGCAATCAATTTAAATGACTGACCAGTTAGTAATTATAAGCACGGGCTAAGCCGTTTGCATACGGGTTTTTGATTATTGATAGAAAAGCAATGCCGGTCGAGCATTATGAAAATTTCCCGGTCGCCTCCTTCCTCCTCCCGGCCCGCTTGCGGCCTGCGGTGGAGGCGATCTACGCCTTTGCACGCAGCGCGGATGACATCGCCGATGAAGGGGATGCCTCGCCGGAAGCAAGGCTGGCTGCGCTTTCCGCCTACGAAGCGGCTCTCGACCGGATCGAAGCCGGCGTCCCGATGGAGGATCGCATCTTTGCCAACATTGCCGAAACGGCAAGGCGCCACGCACTGAAATTACAACCGCTGCGCGACCTCCTCTCTGCCTTCAAGCAGGACGTGGTCACGACCCGGTACCAAAAATTAGAAGAACTGCTCGACTACTGCCGCCGCTCGGCCAACCCGGTCGGGCGCCTGATGCTGGCTTTATACGGCGCGGGCACCGCGCGCAACACTGCCGACGCCGATGCCATCTGCACCGCTTTGCAGCTGATCAACTTTTGGCAGGACGTCGGCATCGACTGGAAAAAGCAGCGCATCTATCTTCCGCAGGAAGACATGGCACATTTCGGCGTCACGGAGTCGCATATTGCCGAAGCGCGGGTCGACGATGCGTGGCGAGGGCTGATGCGCTTCGAGGTAGACCGGGCGCGGGCGATGATGCTTTCCGGCGCGCCGCTTGCCGTCCGCCTGCCGGGCCGTATCGGCTGGGAACTGCGCCTCGTGGTGCAAGGCGGGCTGCGCATCCTCGAACGCATCGAGGCCGCGGACTACGACGTCTTCCGTCGCCGGCCGGCGCTCGGTCCGGCCGACTGGCTGCGCATGGCGGGTCGAGCTGCCGGGATGAAAATCCGTTTGTCGCGCACCGCGCAACTCGGCTAGCATTACGGCTTCTTATCAGTCCAGCCCCCATCCTTTCATGTCTCCGGACGAATACTGCCAACAAAAAGCCGTACAAAGCGGCTCCAGCTTCTACTACAGCTTCCTGTTCCTGCCCCCGGAAAGGCGGCGTGCGATCACGGCGCTGTATGCCTTCTGCCGCGAGGTCGACGACACGGTGGACGAATGCACCGACCCGACGGTCGCGCGCAACAAGCTGATGTGGTGGCGCAAGGAGATCAAGGCCATGCTCGACGGCACGCCTTCGCATCCGGTCACGCAAGCCTTGCAGCCGCACGTCCCGGCATACGCGCTCGACGGCAAGCATCTGCTGGCCATCATCGACGGCATGGAGATGGACCTCGACCAGACGCGCTACCTCGACTACAAGGGCTTGCAGAAGTATTGCTGGCATGTGGCCAGCGTCGTCGGCATCCTGTCGGCCAGCATCTTCGGCGCCACGCGTCCGGAGACGCTGCAATATGCGGAGAAGCTCGGCCTCGCCTTCCAGCTGACCAACATCATTCGCGATGTGGGCGAGGATGCGCGCAAGGGGCGCATCTACCTCCCGGTCAATGAACTGCAGCAGTTCAATGTGACCGCCGCCGACATCCTGAATGCGCGGCACAGCGAGAATTTCGAAAAGCTCATGCGTTTCCAGGCCGAACGCGCGCGCAGCGTCTATGCGGAAGCCTTCGCGCTGCTGCCGAAGGCGGACCGGAGGGCGCAGCGCCCGGGCCTGATGATGGCCGCAATCTACGGCGCGCTGCTCGAAGAGATCGAGCGCGACCGCTTCCAGGTCCTGAATCAGAAAATTTCGCTCACGCCGATCCGCAAGCTGTGGCTGGCGTGGAAGACCTACGTGCGCGGATGATGCGCAAGGTCGCGGTCATCGGCGGCGGCTGGGCCGGGTGTGCAGCCGGCGTGGAACTGGCGTCGACGGGCGCCGCGGTCACGCTGTTCGAATCAGCCCGCACGCTCGGCGGACGGGCGCGCGTCGTGGACATCGACGGCAGGCAGCTCGACAACGGCCAGCATATCCTGCTCGGTGCCTACAGCGAATCGCTGCGCCTGATGGAGACTGTCGGTCTCGCTGCCGACGAGGTCATGCTGCGCCTGCCGCTGCAGATGCGCTACCCTGCCGGCACCGGAATGGATTTCGTCACGCCGCGGCTGCCCGCGCCGCTGCACATGCTGGCCGGACTGCTGCGCGCTTCCGGGCTCGATCGCACCGACAAGCTTGCCCTCGCCCGCTTTTCCACCACTGCGAGGTGGATGGACTGGACCTTGTACCAGGACTGCAGCGTGAGCGAACTGCTCGACCGCTACGACCAGACCGAGCGCCTGACGCGCCTCATGTGGCGGCCGCTGTGCGTCGCCGCACTGAACACCCCTCCCGAACGCGCATCGGCGCAAGTGTTCCTGCATGTATTACGCGACAGCCTCGGCGCCCGCCGCGCGGCATCGGACATGCTTATCCCGCGCGTCGACCTGACTGCCCTGTTCCCCCAGCATGCCGGCGCCTTCATTGAAGGGCATGGCGGCACGCTGCGTCTCGGTGCGCAAGTGCGGCGGCTGGTGCGGGAAGACGCGTATTGGCGTCTCGAGATGAACGGTGCACCGCAGGCCGGCGAACGCTTTGACGCGGTGGTGATCGCCACGCCGCCGGGCAACGCCGCCTCACTGCTCGAGGGGCATGCGGAAATCCCCTCCCTGTCCGCATTCGACTACGAACCGATCACCACTTGCTATCTGCAGTACGAGCAGGGCCTGGCGCTCGATCATGCCTTCTTTGCCCTGGTTGATAATCCGGAACATGGGGAATGGGGCCAGTTCGTGTTCGACCGGGGTCGACTCGATCCCGCGCGCAGTGGATTGCTTGCCGTCGTTGTCAGCGCTTCGCGCGAGGCCATCACGCCCGGCCACGACACGCTTGCCGCGTCACTCGCAGCCCATCTGGCGAAGGCATTCCGCCGCCCCGAACTGATGCATCCGCTGTGGAGCAAGATCATTACCGAGAAGCGTGGGACCTTTTCCTGCCGTCCCTCTCTATCCCGGCCCGCGAACGACACCGGCATCAGCGGCCTCGCGCTTGCCGGCGATTACACCGCCTGCGACTACCCGGCGACATTGGAATCGGCAACGCGCAGCGGTGTGCAGGCCGCGCGCATCGTCCTCGACGCGCGCTCTTAATTTCCCGCTCAGTCCAGCTCGCGCAAGCGGTTCAGCGCTTCGTCGATGCGCTCGACGCCGATCACGTTCAAGCCTTCGATCTTTTGTTTCGGTGCGTTGGACTTGGGAATCAGCGCGATCGAAAAGCCGAGCTTTGCCGCTTCGCGCAGCCGCTCCTGCCCGCGCGGCGCGGGACGGATCTCGCCGGCAAGGCCCACTTCACCGAACACCACCAGCCCGCGCGGCAGCGGCTTGTTGCGCATCGACGAATGGATGGCGAGCAGTACCGCGAGGTCGGCCGCCGGCTCGGTGATCTTCACGCCGCCGACGGCATTGATGAACACGTCCTGGTCGAACACGGCGATGGAAGCATGCCGGTGCAGCACAGCGAGCAGCATGGCCAGGCGGTTCTGCTCCAGGCCCACCGACAACCGGCGCGCGTTCGGCACATGCGAGGTATCGACCAGGGCCTGGATTTCCACCAGCAATGGCCGCGTGCCTTCCTGGGTCACCATCACGCAGGAACCCGGCACCTGGCTGTCGTGTTGCGACAGGAACAGCGCAGAAGGATTGGATACGCCCTTGAGTCCCTTCTCCGTCATGGCAAACACGCCAAGCTCGTTCACCGCGCCGAAGCGGTTCTTGAATGCGCGCACCAGGCGGAAGCTGGAATGCGTGTCGCCCTCGAAGTACAGCACGGTGTCGACGATGTGCTCCAGCACGCGCGGCCCGGCCAGCGCGCCTTCTTTCGTGACATGTCCCACCATGATGATGGTGATGCCCGACTGCTTGGCTACGCGCGTCAGTTGCGCCGCGCATTCGCGCACCTGTGCGACGGAACCGGGGGCGGAAGTCAGCGCATCGGAATAGATGGTCTGGATGGAATCGATGACGGCAACCTGGGGCTTGTGCTCGGCCAGGGTGTTGAGGATCTTTTCAAGCTGGATCTCGGCCTGGAGCTGCAACTCCTTCGCATCGATGGCGAGGCGCTTGGCGCGCAGCGCGATCTGCGCGCCGGACTCTTCGCCGCTGACGTACAACACCTTTTTCAGTTTCGCCATGTTCGCCAGCGCCTGCAGCAGCAGCGTCGACTTGCCGATACCCGGATCGCCGCCGATCAGTACGACGCCGCCGGCCACCAGCCCGCCACCCAGCACGCGGTCGAATTCATCGATGCCGGTGCCAAAGCGCGGCACATCGATGGCTTCGATGTCGGCCAGGCTGAGCACCGGCGCCGATTGCGCAAGTCCCTGGTACTGCCCCGAGAAACGGTTGCCGCCGGTCTCGACGACGGTTTCCACCAGCGTGTTCCACTGGCCGCACGACGGGCACTGGCCGGCCCACTTGTTGACGACGCCGCCGCACTCGGTACAGGTGTAATTGGTTTTCTGTTTTGCCATGTTTACTCTTCGACCACCCGCACGCGCGGCGCGAGTGCGCACATCAATTCATACCCGATGGTTCCCGCCGCTGCGGCAACCTCGTCGATGGGCAACGCATTGCCCCACAGCTCCACTTTGCTGCCGACCCGCGCGCCGGGCACGTCGCTCAGGTCCACCGTGATCATGTCCATCGACACACGGCCGACAAGCGAAGTGCGGTGCCCGTCGACAATCACCGGCGTACCGCTGGGCGCATGGCGCGGATAGCCGTCCGCGTAGCCGCAGGCGACGACGCCGATCGTCATCGGCTTGTCGGCGATGAAACGGCTGCCGTACCCGATCGCGGCGCCCGCCTCGATGCGCTGCATGCCGATGATCTCGCTTGCCAGCGTCATCGCCGGTTTCAGTCCGAACCCCTGCGCAGTGTTGCCGCCCGGAGTGCTGCCGTAGAGCATGATGCCGGGGCGCACCCAGTCGCATGCGAGTTCGGGATGCGTCAGCACCGCTGCCGAATTGGCAAGACTGCGGTTGCCGGGCACGCCTTCAACCGCGGCCGTGAAACGGCGCACCTGTTCCGACAGCGGCATGCCGGCGTTGACCGGGTCGTCCGCATTGGCGAAGTGCGTCATGAGCGTGATGCTGCGCACCGCAGGAATCGCCTGCAACCTTCCATGCGCCGCACGGAAGGCGCCTGCTTCGAATCCCAGGCGGTTCATTCCGCTGTTGAGTTTCAGGTGCACATCGACCGGCGCGGCAAGACTTGTCTTTTCGAGCATGTCGATTTGCTCATTGCAGTGCACCGCGAACTGAATGCCATGCTGTGCGCACACCGGCAGGTCGTCCGCGTCGAAGAAGCCTTCGAGCAACAGGATCGGCTTGGTCCAGCCGTATTCGCGCAGCCGGATCGCGCCGTCGACTTCGATCAGTGCCAGTCCGTCGGCGGCGGCGAAGGCATTCACCGCCCGCCGGAGTCCGTGGCCGTAGGCATTGGCCTTGACGACGGCCCACACTTTGGCGCCGGGGGCATGAGATCTGGCAACAGCAAGATTGTGCTGCAAGGCAGCGAGATGAATGGTGGCGACGAGCGGTCTGGGCATGAAACGAATCGAAGAAACGAAGAAGCTTGAAGATCCTGCATTTTACCGGAGGCTTATATTCCGATGCGGAACAAATCCCCAGTCGCTCTATGTTTCTATGGTATAAAGCAAGCCGGAGACAATAGAGAGTTAATGGCTACTGCAATATGCGGATGAATCGCGGTTTCTACACCATCATGGCGGCGCAGTTTTTTTCGTCGCTTGCGGATAACGCACTGCTGATCGCGGCCATCGCACTATTAACAACAATGAAAGCCCCGGCGTGGATGACGCCGCTGCTCAAGTTGTTCTTCGTACTCTCCTACGTGCTGCTGGCCGCCTTCGTCGGCGCATTCGCCGACTCCATGCCGAAGGGCCGGGTCATGTTCATTACCAACATGATCAAGATCGGCGGCTGCGCGATGATGTTCATCGATGTGCATCCCCTGCTCGCCTACGCGGTGGTCGGCTTCGGCGCCGCGGCGTATTCTCCCGCCAAGTACGGCATCCTCACCGAATTGCTCCCGCCCGAAAAACTGGTCGCCGCCAACGGATGGATCGAAGGCCTGACCGTGATTTCCATTATTCTCGGCACCGTGATGGGCGGCGCGCTCGTCAATTCGAAAGTGTCGGCGATGCTGCTCGGCCTGGACTTCCCCGTCATCGACCTCGGCGTGGATACGGCGGCCGAGGCGGCGCTGTCGGTCATCATGGTCACCTATGTGCTGGCCGCCATGTTCAACCTGAAGATCCCCGACACCGGCGCGCGCTATCCGCACCAGGAACGCAACCCGATCCGGCTGGTGGCGGACTTCGCCGGCTGCTTCACGACGCTATGGAAGGACAAGCTGGGCCAGATCTCGCTCGCGGTCACGACATTGTTCTGGGGTGCCGGCGCGACGCTGCAATTCATTGTGCTCAAGTGGGCCGAGAAGTCGCTCAACATGCCGCTCGACAAGGCGGCGATCCTGCAAGGCGTTTTTGCGGTCGGCGTTGCCGGCGGGGCAACAGCAGCCGCCCGCTTCGTTCCGCTCAAGAAAGCCCTGACCGTGATGCCCTTGGGTGTTGGCATGGGGCTGATCGTGATCACCATGACCATGGTGCACACCGTCTGGCTGGCCTACGTGCTGCTGGTCCTGATCGGCGCGCTGGCAGGTTACTTCGTGGTGCCGATGAATGCTCTGCTGCAGCACCGGGGCCACGTCCTGCTCAGCGCGGGCCACTCGATTGCCGTCCAGAACTTCAACGAAAACCTGTCCGTGCTCACCATGCTGATGCTGTACGCGCTGATGGTGAAACTGAACCTGGACATTAATATCGTGATCGTCCTGTTCGGCCTCTTCGTCGCCGCGACGATGCTGCTGGCGATGAAAAAGCATGCCGCCAACCAGCGCGAGTTCGACTCGCTCGCGCTCATCGGCGAGCACAAGCATTAAGCCTCGTCAGTTGTCTCGCGCCTGACGCGGATCTCGGCCCTGCTGCGCCAGTCGTCGGGCACCACGAAGCCGCGGTCGGTCTCCAGCAGTACGCCGCCTTCCCGGCGCAGCAGGGCCACCAGCACGGGGGAAGAATTCGCGTGGAAATGCGCTTCCAGCTTCGCGCGCAATGCCTCTTTGTCCATCCCCTCGCCCCCAGCCAGTCTCGCAGGTGCAAGCCAGCTCAGGCGCGGCAGGATTGCATAGGCCTCGGCGTCAAGACCTTCCGTTTCTTGCAGCGCGCACCAGAATCCCCGGCAATGCGCGTGCGAGACACCTTGCGGGTGCTCTGCTTCCGGCGTTCTTCCTTGATAAAAAAGCCATCCCTTGACCAGGGCTTCGGCGGATGTGACCGGCATCGGCAGCAGCGTGGCGGCGGCCGGATGCTGCGATAGCGAGAGTTGCCGGTCCATGATCTTGCGCACCTTCACTCCGAGGGTATCGGCGAGGTTGGGGCCGACGAAATAGTCGGCGTGCCGTCCGCGTCCGCTGGACTCGAGAAGGTAGAGCTTGGTGGCGAACTCCCAATGCACGAGACCCTGGCCGCGCCTGAGGAGGAAGTCGAACTCGCCTACCGTTTCGTTCTTTTCCGTCCGGACCTGCACCCCGTGCGCGAACAGGTTTTCGCTGTGTTCGAGGTAACAGGCCATCAATTTTTCCGCGTAGCGGCCGAGCCGGGTCAGCGGCTGGATGGCAAGATAGTCATGCAGTGCCTGCGGATTGCGATCCAGTTCGCGCAGCCAGGTGATGTCGCGCTGGTCCAGCGGTCCGATGCTTGCGATTTTGCCCTGCCACTCCGCGGCAGCGGCGTCGAGCAGGTCCGGCGCATCCAGCAGCCACGCGAGCGTGCGGACATGCGGGTCGGTCAGGAAATTCCAGCGCTGATGGAAGTGTTCTTGATAGGTCTGCGGACCGTCAGGCGTTTGCATACGTCGTCGTCGCCAGGCACAAATCCGCCCACGCCTTCCGCTTGTCCGCCATGTTGCGTAATAGATAGGCCGGATGGTAGGTGACGATCAACGGCAGGCCGGCATAGCTGTACACCGTGCCGCGCAGCTTCGACACCGGCGTTTCGGGATCGAGCCCGAGCAGCGACAGCGCGGCAGTCTTTCCGAGCGCAACCAGGACCGTCGGCTGGATCAGGGCGATCTGGCGCTCGAGGTAAGGCATGCATGCCGCAACCTCCTCCGGCGCCGGCGGACGGTCGCGTCCAGTCTCGTCGGTGGGACGGCATTTGACGATGTTGGCGATGTAGGCATTCTCTCCACGCCTGAGCCCGATGGCGCGCAGCATGTTGTCGAGCAGCTTGCCCGCAGGACCGACGAAGGACTCGCCGGTCTGGTCCTCATTGCGCCCGGGGCCTTCGCCGATGAACAGCCACTTGGCCTTCTCGTCACCCACGCCAAAGACGGTCTTGGTCCGCCCGTTGCACAGTCCGCATTTCACGCATCCGGCCACGCTCGCCTTGAGCTGCGCCCAGTCCATCGTGGCCACGGCATTCTGCGTCGGTTCCACGAGCGCCACCGGAGCAAGCGTCTGCTCGGCGCGCACAACGACCGGTTCCTCCGCCGGTTCGATCGCTTCATGCGAGGGGGGTGGCACGTCGCGCCGCTGCCAGAGCGGGCCGATCCCCATTTCATCCAGGAAAACTGCGCGGCGTTCCAGTGTCATAACGCAAACCTCATTACGATGGCGTCCTCGCGCGTATTATCGGCCGCCGGGTAATACCCCTTGCGCACGCCGATCTGCGCGAATCCGTATTGCTTGTACACCGCCAGCGCGCGCTGGTTCGACGGGCGCACCTCGAGCAGGATCGAGGCCATGCCTTTGTCGCGCGACAGGGCCGCGACCTTGTCCAACTGCATGCGCCCCAAGCCCTTGCCGTGCAGGTCGCGCCGTACGCTGATGTTGAGGAGGTGCGCTTCGTCCACCGCCAGCATGACCAGGAAATAGCCGGCGAGCATGCCGGCGGGATCGCGCAAGGTCCAGGCTTCGTAGCCGCTGTAGAGCGAATCGAGGAAATTGCCGCGCGACCAGGGATGGGGATAGACATCGTTTTCGATGGCGAGCACGTCGGGCAGGTCGCTCACCTGCATGCGCGCAAACTGCAAGGAAGACAAGGCCGGCGACTCGGCCGCGACTTTGAAGAGGGCGCTCATGACGCCACCTTTGCCTGGCGTTCGGCGGTGGTCAGCGCGACCTTGTTGCGCAGGTAGATGGGCTGAGCCTCATGCGGTGCCACGCCGCGGCCGGCGGCAAGGTCAGTTTCCGCGAGCCGCGCGATCTGCGCAGCGTGCGGCATGATGTGCGGCCAGGTTTCCTTCCAGTTGCCGAAGGCGGATGCATAGGCCGCGAGGCCATTGCCGCACACGGCGGCGTCGCCCTGCATGACGACCGCGCCGGGCGCGGACAAAGCGGGTTCCGCCACGATCTCCCAGCCCTCGTTGTAACGATACTGCGCCCAGTACACCTCCTCCATGCGCGCATCGAGGACGGCCAGCACTTCACCGGCGCCCGACGTTTCACGGCACGCGGCCGCCATGGCGAGCAGGGTCACGACAGGAACGACAGGCAGGCCCGCGCCGTAGGCCAGGCCCTGCGCGACACCGCATGCCGTGCGCACGCCGGTGAACGAACCGGGGCCCGCGCCGAATGCGATCGCGCCGCAGGCGGTGAGCGGGATCCCGGCTTGTGCCAGCAGCGCTTGCACCATCGGCAATATGGTCTGCGAGTGGGTTTGCACGCCGGCCGCTTCATTGGAAATCAATTGTCCGCGATGCAACAAGGCGACCGAGGCAAGCTCGGAAGATGTGTCGATGGCAAGAATGGTAGGCATGGCCGTTATTTTACCGTGACGGCCACCCTAAATTGTGCCGTTTCACTGCCGTTAACAGCGGAACGACAGCGGAGGAATTCATGGAAGTCAAACAAATCGCCCAACTCGCAACGACTCTTGCGACGACGGCAACCAACCAAGCCATCGGCGTTGCGGTGATGAAGAAGGCAATGGATGTGCAGGCCAGCAGCGCGACCGCACTGCTTGAAGCCTTGCCGCCCGCCACCCCCGCCAACCTGCCCGCCCATCTCGGCCAGAACGTCAATACGACCGCCTGATCGGAAACCTTCACGACGGCAAGCGTCCGGACACGCCTTCCCTTACAATAGGCTCCCGTTCCCGATACGCTTGCCGCACATGCCCGCCAACTGCATCACGCTCGACAACGACAACCGCGCCCTGCTGGCCGAATGGCTCGCTCAGGATGCATGGCTCGTGGCGTGCCTGTGCGCCGCGTGGTGCGATACCTGCCGCGGCTACCGCAGCAGCTTCGACAAGCTGGCCGAACAGCATCCCGACAAGCGATTCGTGTGGATTGATATCGAAGACCAGGCGGATTTCATCGGCGATATCGACGTGGAAAATTTTCCCACTCTTCTCATCCAGCGCAGCGACGCAGTGGCCTTCTTCGGCACGGTGCTGCCTGACACAAAGATCGCCGACCGCCTGATCCAGGCACAGGCGGAAAAAAGCCTGGCCGCGCTGCGTGCGGAAGCCGCCGCTTCCCGCGAACGGGCGGAATGGCAGCGCACCTGCAACCTGCACGTCCGGTTGCAGGAAGCGGCGGACTGACTCAGGTAAGACGCAACGGCAGGCTGCGCAGGCGCTTGCCGGTCAATGCGAACACGGCGTTCGCCACCGCCGGCGCGATGGGCGGCGTGCCCGGTTCACCCACACCTTCCGGCGGCTCCGCATTCCGGATCACGATCGACTCCACATGCGGCGCCTGATTCATGCGCAGCACCGGGTAGTCGTGGAAATTCTGCTGCTCGACCTTGCCATCCTTGATCGTGACTTCGCCGAACAGCGCCGCGCTCAGGCCGAAGATCACACCTGATTCCATCTGCTGCGCAATGATGTTCGGATTGACGGCGAGCCCGCAATCGATCGCACAAATGACCTTGTGCACACGGATCTCCGTGCCTTCGACCGACACCTCGGCAACCTGCGCGACGATGGAGCCGAAGGAGCGATGCAGCGCGACGCCATGCGCGCGGCCCGCCGCCGGCTTGCCCGCCTTCGCCACCGCCGCATCGAGTACGGCGAGATGGCGCGGATGCGTCTTCAGGACGTCACGGCGGAATGCGACCGGGTCCTTGCCCGCCGCATGCGCAAGCTCATCGATGAAGCTTTCCTTGAAAAACGCGTTGTGGGAGTGGCCGACCGAACGCCAGTAACCGATCGGCACCGGGGTCGGCACCGTCACATGCGCGATCTTCTGGTGCGCGAATTCATAGGGCATGTCGAACGCCCCTTCGGCGGTCGTCTTGTCCGGCCCGGCCCCCATGAGGCCGAAAGTCCGTTCCATCACCTGGTGGGTGATCGCGCCGGACGCCATCTTGTTTTCATAGACAACGACATTCCCCTCGCCGTCCAGCGATGCGGAAAAGCGCGCGAGCGCGGCGGGACGGTAAAAGTCATGGGCGGTATCCTCTTCCCGGCTCCAGATCACTTGCACCGGCAGGCCGCCTGCCTGCGCCGCGATGGCCACGCCCTGCGCAATCATGTCGACTTCCAGCCGGCGGCCGAAGCCGCCGCCGATGTAGGTCACGTTCACCGTCACGTTTTCCGCGCCGGTCTTGGCCACGCGCGCCGCGGTATCGGCCGCGATGCTCGGCACCTGGGTCGAGGCCCACAGGATCACCTTGCCATCCTTGACCTGCGCCGTGCAATTGACCGGCTCCATCGTCGCGTGCGCGAGGAAGGGCGCGCGGTATTCAGCCTTGATGTGCTTGGCGGCGGCCGAACGCGGATCGGGTTCGCCGACCTCGTGATAGGTAAAGCCGGATTCGCTGTCCAGACGCTCGGCGAGTTCCTTGAACACGGCCGCCGACGACAAGCGGGCATTCGCCCCCTCGTTCCAGATGACCGGCAGCGCGGCAAGCGCCTGCCTGGCTTGCCAGTAAGACTTCGCAATCACTGCGACGCCTGCCATGCCCGGTGCCGCGTCGGAAAAATCCACCACGCGAACCACGCCCGGCATTCCCTTCACCGCGTCGGCATCGAACTTCTGC
>NZ_DASRXF010000207.1:0-50256 GCF_035654295.1 Noviherbaspirillum sp.
TCCGCGACGAAGTGGCGCGGCTGCTGGATTCCTATGGGAATCATCCGGGACATGTGTTCAACCTCGGCCACGGCATTTCCCAGTACACCCCGCCGGAATCGGTGTCGGTGCTGGTGGAGGCGGTGCACGAGATGAGCCGGGACATGCGCGCGGGGGGCGCCGCCGGAGCCGCCAATGCCTGAACGGGCCATGCGCTCCCTGCTGGCCATCGTGCTGCTGTTCACGCTCGCCGCATGCGGGCGCAATGAAGCGACCTACCGTACCAAGGGCGAAGTGTTCGGCACGGTGGTCGACGTCAGCATCTACGGGGAAAGCGAGGCGCGCGCCAATGAACTCGGCCGGCGGGTGATGGAAGAGTTCGCCCGCCTGCACAAGAAATTCCACGCGTGGAAGCCGAGCGAGCTGACCGCGCTCAATGATGCGATCGCGCGCGGCGAACCTTATCAGGCGGACGCCGAAATGGTGGATCTGCTGAAGGCGGCAACCCGGCTGGCGGAGGATTCCGACCATACCTTCAATCCCGCCGTCGGCCGCCTGATCCGCCTGTGGGGCTTCCAGAGCAGCGAGATCCGTCCGCAGGGACCGCCGCCGGAAGAGATCCGGCGCCTGGTCGATGCGAAGCCGCGCATGTCGGACCTGGCGTTCGAGGGCACAACGATTTCCAGCCGCAACCCGTCCGTGATGCTGGACCTCGGCGGTTACGCGAAGGGCTACGCGCTGGACCGCGCAGCCGAGATCCTGCGTGCCGAAGGCGTGAAGGCGGCACTGATCAACGTCGGCGGCAACCTGCTCGCTATCGGCCAGCCGGGCAATCGCCTGTGGACGGTGGGCATCCAGGACCCGCGCGGCGCCGGGACAATTGCCGCGGTGGAATTGCGCGACGGCGAAGCGGTGGGCACCAGCGGCGATTACCACCGCTACTTCATGAAGGACGGCAAGCGCCACGGCCACATCATCGACCCGCGCACCGGCGAGACCTCCGACCATGTGGCTGCGGTGACCATCATCATCTCCGGCGGCAAGGATGCCGGGACACGCTCGGACGGCTACACCAAACCCCTGTTCGTCGTCGGCCCGGAGCAGTGGCAGGCGATGGCGGACCGCCTCGGCCTGAAGGAAGTGCTGCTGATCGATACCAAAAAGAACGTGATGATCACGCCCGCCATGCGTGAACGCCTGGCGAACGCATCACCGCATCCCGGATAACAGGCTCCCTCTCACACGGACCACATGAAGAAGATCGCGCCGACCAGCGCGCCGACGCTGGTCAGCACCGCGATCGTCCGCACGGTGTGGAGCTGAGTCCACAACAGCAGGCCGGTGATGGACAGCAGGATCATGCCGCCGGCAATGGTGTCGGACAGGAGCACCCAGAACGCATTGACGCCGATCGACATGTGCAGACGCGTCAGCGTGCCGATCGGCGTCGCATCGACCTGATCCAGCTTCACGAAACGGTTGCCGACGAAATACTCGGCGGTCACGCCGCGCTCGGGGCGGGTGAGGGTGACGGTCCAGCGTTCCGGCTGCATCACCTCCCTGTCTGCCCAGACCACGGCTTTCGCCGGCTGCGTCTTGATGACCGGCGGCGCCGCGGGTGCAAAGTTCAACTCCTGCTGCAGCCATGCCGACAGCTCCTCCGGCTTGCCGAAACTGTGCCCGGGCAGGGCGACCTGCGCCGTGCGCTGAACGGTTTTCTCCACCGGAATCTTCATGATCGCGCGATGGTTGAGCAGGAAACCCGTCACGCCGAACAGCAGGCCGAGCACCGCGCCCCACAGGCCGACGTAAAGATGGGTCTTGCGCAGCCAGGTGAGGAAGATTGCGCGCCGGCTGCGCTTGCGCACCCTTGCATCCGTTTCGGGGGAGGCATCGGTGGCGGTGTCGATCGAGCGGGTGAATGCGTCGGCCTTCATGGATTACTCCATCGGATGCTTGGGGGGAACGGCCGGGCCCGGATCGGCGCCCTCGCTCCTGACGAAGGTATAGGTGAAGTGGCTGCGCACGTTGTCGAACTTCGCATTGCCGAATTCACCCGGCGTCTTGTCTACGTGGAGCACATGCAGCACGTACTGTCCGCGCCACGGCGCGTTGATGCGCACCACACCCCGCGCATCCGTCGTGTGCTCCTGTATCCATGTGTTCGGCGCGATCACTTCCAGCTTCGCACCCTTGAGCGGCTGACCCCGATACAGGACGGTGAAGCTGTCCGCTTCCTGCGCCTGCACGTCAAGCGGCAGCACAGATGCCCCGTTCGCCGGCTGGCCGCTGCGGGCGTAGTAGTTGGTCTTGGCAATTCCGAGGCCGTGCTTTTGCAGGTCGCGCACCTCGAGCGATTCTTCCGCGACGACATGGCTCGCCGCCTTCCCGGAAACGGCGATATGGTCGGCTGCCCGCGTCATGACGGCGGCGGACTGCTTGCCGCCTGCATCCACGACAAACGCTTGTGGCCCCTTGATGTTGTCCAGCTTGCCGGGGCTCGGTTCCTTGAGCAGCGCTTCGGCTTCGCCGAAATAAAGCTTTGCGCCGGCTTCGCCGGATTCGAGCCACAGATAGTGGGCCTGCGCGGCGCCGCATGCTAGCAGCGCCGCCATTGCGATAGTGAGTTTCTTCATCGTTCGTTCTCCGTCAGAACTTGTATCGTGCGGTCAGCTGCACCGAGCGCGGCGCGCCGGGCAGGTTGAGGTTGGCAGAAGTGCCATGTCCGGACACGATGTACTCGCGGTCGAACAGGTTCAGCACATTGAGCGTCAGGTCGAGCGGGCCGGCGCGGTAGTAGGCCATGGCGTCGAACGTCGTGTAGGAGGGCAGGGCGACGGTGTTGCCCGGATTGGCGAAGCGGTCGCCGACGTAGTTCACGCCTGCGCCCGCACCGAAACCGCCGCCCAGCGCCTTGGTGATCCAGAGGTTGGCCGCATGCTTCGGTGTCAGCGTCGGCCGCTTGCCCTGCACGGGCTGGCCGGCGTCGCGCGCGACCGAGGCGGTCACCTTGCCATCGAGATAGGAGTAGCCCGACCAGATCTGCCAGCCGTGCGAGAGGTCGCCGGTGAAGGTCAGTTCCAGGCCATCGGTGCGTTGCGTGCCGATGGGGATGAGGCGGTTCGTGGCCGGGTCGGTCGACTTGATGTTGGTGCGCTCCAGGCGGAACAGCGATGCGGTGGCGGAGGCCTTGCCATCGAGGAAATCGAACTTCGCGCCGACTTCCTTGTTGGTGGTTTCCTCCGGCGCGATCTGCGCATTGTTCGCGGCCAGCGGGAAGGCTTCGGCGGACGGCTGGAACGACTTGCTGAACGAGGCGTAGTACGACTGCGCGAGGTTCGGCTGGTACACCAGGCCGGCGCGCGGACTCCATGCGGTGTCGGTACGGCTCAGGTTGGGCTGGCCGGGGCGGCGCTCCCGTGTTTCCTGCTCGAAGTTGTCGTAGCGGATGCCAACCAGTGCCTTCCATTGCTCCGACAGCGTCACGAGGTCCTGCACATACGCGCCGGCCGTCTTGAGGATGCCGAGGTTGTCGGTTGTTGGCGCGGCCGTCACGGTGAACGGCAGCACGGGCGATACCGGATTGAACAGGGAAACGGTAGCGATGTTGTTTTGCGTGCGGAACAGCTGGTCCTTGTCCTGCTTGCCGAATTCCACGCCGTACAGGATCTGATGCGCCATACCGGCGATGTCCGCCTTCTGCACCAGTTCCGTCTGGTTGAAGAAGCCGTCTTCGTCGCGCAAGACATTGCTGCGGTTGAGCGACGCGGTCAGCGCGGCTTCATTGACCGAAGCGACGTTTGTGTTATTGCGGTCGAGCGTATAGCTGTAACGGCGGAATGCATTGCGCAGCGACAACGTGTTACTGAAGCGGTGGTCCAATGTAAAGCCGAAGGCGTTCACCTCTGCCTGCGAAAAATCGAAGTCCTTTGCGTTGGCGGCGCCGTAATAGGTGCCCGCGGGGACATCCACCGGACGGCCGCGGTAAGCCGGTACACCGAAGTCGGTGACGCGTCGGTCGGACAGGTACTCGGCCTGCAGCAACAACTTGGTATGGTCGCCAAGCTTGAAGGACAGGGAAGGGGAGATCGCCTCGCGCTCCAGGAACTGCTGGTCGCGGTAGCTGTCGGCGCGTTCGATCGCGCCGGTGACGCGGAAGGCGACGCCGCTGTCCTCGACATTGCGGCCGATGTCGAACTCGCCGCGGCGCTGGCCCCTGCTGCCGACGGTCAGGCCGACTTCACTCCTGTCGATGCCCGGCTTTTTTGTGATGCGATTGATCAGGCCGCCCGACGAGCCGCGGCCGTACAGCACGGAGGCCGGCCCCTTGATCACTTCCACTTGTTCCGTGTTGGACAGATCGCGGAAGTACAGCGCGTCGTCGCGCAGGCCGTCGATGAACTGATCGGCGATGGCGGTGAAGCCGCGGATCGTCACCTGGTCGCGCTGCCCGTCGCCATGCGAGAGGCCGATGCCCGGCACCATCTTCATCACGTCCTGCATCGAATTTGCGCCCTGGTCGCGCAGCAGGGTCTGGGGAACGACGTTGACGGTCTGCGGGATGTCGCGCAGCGGCGCCTCGATCTTGGTGGCGCTCGATGCGGTGGGCGGGTTATAGGTCGGCGGCGCCTCGCGGCTGCTCTTGACCTGCACTTCGGGGAGATCGCTTTGTGCGAATGCGGGATGTTGTACGGCGAGCGCAACCAGCAGCGCCAGCCTTTTCTTCGGGAGAGTCATGGTCTCGAATCAAGGTTTGAAGAGGCTGGCTGGGACGGGAGGCCTGGCTGGCGGGTTAAGGAATTTGTGGGTTTGGTGGGTTTCGCTGCGCTCTGCCCACCCTACGGTTCTTTATTTGTTTGGTGGGTTTCGCTGCGCTCTACCCACCCTACGGTTCTTTGTGTGCCTGGTTGGTTTCGTTGCGCTCTACCTACCCTACGGTTCTTTATAAAGGATGGTAGGGTGGGTAGAGCGAAGCGAAACCCACCTTTACCGATAAAGGACTGTAGGGTGGGTAGAGCGCAACGAAACCCACCGAGTGCCGCCGCTACTTCCCCTGCGGATCGGTCACGAAACCGATCTTGCCGAGGCCGCCCGACTGCGCGGCCGACATCACCTGCGCAATCTTTTCGTACTGCGTGGTGCGTTCCGCGTGCAGGTGCAGCTCCGGCTGCGGTTCCTTCTGCGCGGCGGCGGCGATGCGGTTCCTGAGTTCGCCGTCGTCGATCACTTCGTTGTTCCAGTACACCTTGCCCTGCGCATCGATGGACAGGTTGATGTTTTCCGGCTTGGTCTGGTTCGGCTGGCTGGCCGCACGCGGCAGGTCCAGCTTCACGCTGTGGTTCATGACCGGCACGGTGATGATGAAGATGATCAGCAGCACCAGCATCACGTCGACCAGTGGCGTGGTGTTGATCTCGGGATTGAAATCGTCTTCGGAATCGGAGAGGGAGCCCATTGCCATGATGCGCTCCTTACTTGGCCACGGCGACCAGCTTGGCGCCTTCGGTCTGCTCGGCGCGGGCGCCGGTGACGAAGAGGGCATGCAGGTCGAAACCGAACTTGTTGAGCTTGCCGGTGATGGCCTTGTTGCCGCGCACCAGGGCGTTGTAGCCGAAGGTCGCGGGGATGGCGACGGCGAGGCCGAGCGCGGTCATGATCAGCGCTTCGCCCACCGGGCCGGCGACCTTGTCGATGCTGGCCTGACCGGCGGTGCCGATCGATACCAGCGCGTGGTAGATGCCCCATACGGTGCCGAACAGGCCGACAAAGGGTGCGCTCGAACCGACCGAGGCCAGCACGGCCATGCCGCTCTGCAGCTTGCCGGCAGCCTCGTCGATGGCCTGGCGCAGCGACAGGGTGACCCAGTCGCTGACCGACAGCTGGTCGTGCAGGTGGCCCTTGTGGGCATTGTGGTGGCGCATGGCGACCACGCCGGCCTGTGCGATGTCGGCGAAGGGATTGTCCTTGCCGAGGGTGGCGAGGCCCTCGGTGACGCTGGTCGTATCCCAGAACTGATGTCCGGCAGCCTTGCCAGCACGGCCGTAGCGCCACAGCTGCAAGGCCTTGGTGACGATCACATACCACGAGGCGATCGACATCGCGATCAGCAGGAAGGCGACGCCCTTGGTGACGAAGTCGCCTTGGGTCCAGAGAGTTTCGAGTCCGTACGGGCTTGCTTGCATGATGAGTCCTTCAGAAATTAGTTATCCAGCTGGAATCGGATGGGGACGACGGCGTAGGCGGGCACCGGCCGGCCGTCTTCCATGAATGGCTTGAACAGGGCGCGCATGACGGCCTGGCGCGCGGCTTCGTCGAGACGTGCGGAGCCGGAACTCTGCTGCACTTCGACGCGCTCCGGCCGGCCCTTGTCATTGACCAGCACACGCAGCACGGCCTTGCCTTCCTCGCCCATGCGGCGCGAGGCGGGCGGGTACTCAGGCTGCGGCGGCTTCAGGTATTCGATGCCCGAGGTGATGGTCCTGGGCAGGGCCGGCGCCGGTGGCGCGGGCGGGGCCGAAACCACGGGCGGCGCGGGCTCGGCAGCCGGTGCCGGCGGCGCGGGCGGCGCAGGCGGTGCGGTGATGGCGTTCTGAGAAGGGGCTGTGTTGACAACCGGGACCGGGGGCGGCGGAGCGACCCGCTTTTTCACCACGGGAACGGTTTTCGGTTTTTCAGGCGCGGGCTGGGGTTTGGGCGCTTCCGGTTTCGGCTGCGGTTGCGGCGTGACGAAGGTCACGGTCACTTCGCGCGGCAGGGCTTCGGCGGCCTGGCGCAGCAAACCGCTTTGCAGCGCGTAGAAAAAGGCGATATGCAGCAGGATGATCGTGCCCAGCGGGCCGATGCGGCGGAGTTGCTGACGAACATGCGCAGCGAGCGCGCCGGAGGAAGGGCGCGCGGCGGTAGCAGCGGCCGTCATGCGGGCAGGGCGGCGCAAACGCGCGCGAGATTCGTTTTGGATTGTGCGGATGCACACCCACGGCTGGCCATGTCACTTTCCTTGTGCGGTTCTTCTTCTGGCTGGCTACCGTCTGGCGTGACGCCGCGGATGGCTGGCTGGTTAGCGTTCCCGTCAGGATGTTTAATCCGGTAAATGAGAACAATTCGTATTTGCATTATTATCGATTTAGGCTAATAATGCAACGATTCCGGTGATTTACGGTAGCTGTTTCGCCGCTACCGCTCCGAAGCAAGACATTCCCGCCAGCCAAACGGCGCTCATGCGTCGTCAGCCAGCCATAGCGGCGCCATGCCGCACATCGTTTTATCCGCAATCCTCCCAGGAGTTTTCATGCAACACCGCTTGACTGTGCTGGCCGGCGCGCTTTCCGTCGCCTTTTCCTTTTCCGTTCCACACGCCCTGGCGCAATCCGCGCCTGCAAACGAGAACGAACTCTCGACCGTCACCGTCTCCGCGGAACGCACCGGCAGCTTCAAGTCCAATAGCGTGCAGGTCGGCACCTTCCGCGACATGGCGCCCATCGACGTGCCGCAGACCAGCAATGTCATCACGCGCGAAGTGCTGGATGCGCAGGGCGTCAACAGCCTGTTCGGGGCGCTGCAGAACACGGCCGGCGTCACGCGTTCGCAGCTCAACGGCTCGACCTACGACAACATCTCGATCCGCGGCATCCTCGTCGAGAACCGCTTCAACTATCGTCTCAACGGATCGCTGCCGGTGATCAACCTGGTGGACATCCCGCTGGAGAACAAGGAACGCGTCGAAGTGCTGAAGGGCGCATCGTCACTGTATTACGGCTTCGTGCCGCCCTCGGGCATCGTCAACCTCGTGACCAAGCGCGCCGGCAAGGACCCGGTGACCAACCTTGCCGCGTCGGCCAACCAGCACGGCGGGGCCAACCTGCATGTGGACCTCGGCCGCCGCTTCGGCGAGCAGGGGCAGGCGGGCGTGCGCATCAACGCCGGCGGCGGGCGCGAGGACATCGGCGTCGATCATTATTCGGGCAACCGCGCCTTCGCCACCGCCGCATTCGACCTGCGCGCCAACCGCGCGCTCAGCTTCAAGCTGGATGTCGAGCACTACCGCAAGGACGTGACCGAGCAGGCGCTGATCGACATTCCCGCTGCTTCAGGCGGCGTCATCACGCTGCCCGGCGTCCCGAGCAACCGGCAGAACCTCGGCGGCGAATGGCAGAAGTACGACGCGAAGGCGACCAACGTGCTGTTCCGCACCGACTACGCGCTCGACGACAACTGGAACCTGCTGTTCGAGGCAGGCAAGGCGCGCACCGAGCGCGACCGCAATCTCGGCCGCCTGCGCAATTACAATCTCGCCACCGGCAACGGCACGCTCAACATCACTTTCAACCGCGGCCAGTGGTGGGAAAACGAAAACTACCGCACCGAACTGTTCGGCCGCCTGCCCGGCGACCTGATCACGCACGAAGTGTCCTTCGGCTACACCGCGAACGAACGCCCGCAGGATGCCGGCACGGCACAGAGCGTGAACGTCCCGCAGAACCTGTACAACCCGGTCCTTATCGCCGAGCGCTCGCCCACGGGCGCCTTCGGCTCCAGCCCGCTGACCATCAAGGATCGCGGCTGGTACCTGTCCGACCGCATCCTGATCGGCGAACAGTGGCAGGCGATGCTGGGCGCGCGCAGCAGCCGCTACCAGAACGTAACGCCGACGTCACGCTACGAGGCGGATGAGGTGAGCCCGTCGGCATCGCTGATGTTCAAGCCGATGCCGGGCTTGTCGGTCTACGGCAGCTATCTCGAAGCGCTGGAAGAGTCGGGCACCGCGCCGACGGGTACCGTCAACCAGGGAGCGGTACTGCCGCCGGCCCTGGCCAAGCAGAAGGAACTGGGCGTGAAGGCCGAAGTTGCGCAGGGCGTGCTGCTGCAGGCGGCTTACTTCGATATCAAGCGGCCCTCGGCCACGACCACGAACAATGTGTTCGTGATGAACGGCCTCGCGCACTACAAGGGAATCGAGCTGGCCGCCAGCGGCGAAGTGAACAAGCAGCTCTCGCTCATCGCATCGACCGTCTTCATGAATGCGAAGCAGCTCAACGCGGCCAGCGCAAGCACCTTCGGCAAAGTGCCGGAGAACACGCCTGAGCGCACCGCCAGCCTGTTCGCGGAATACCGCCTGCAAGACGTGCCCGGCCTCGCGTTGAGCGGCGGCGTGTACTACGTGGGCAAGCGCGCGGTCGACAACGCCAACCAGGCCTTCATCGACAGCTATACCACGCTCTCGCTCGGCGCGCGTTACACGACCCGCGTGGCGGGCAAGCGCAGCACCTTCCAGGCGGTGGTGGATAACGTCACCGACAAGGACTACTGGTCTACCGCCGGCAACGGCCTGCTCGGCGTCGGCCTGCCGCGCACGCTGAAGGTGACGGCGAAGATGGAGTTCTGAAGCCGGGTATCCGGGACGGAAACCGGAGAGGGGGTTAGGAGGGCGCGAAAACGCCCTCGCATCGATAGAAGGTTCTGGGCATCGGCCACAGCCGGTGCTGCGAGAACGCCATCACGTCGCGCAGTTCCATCGAATCGAGGCAGAATCCGGACATGCCGGTGATGACATATTCCTCGTACTGATCCTGTGAGGGGATGTGCGTCTTCCTGCCCCATGCGCTGACGTCGACGCCGTTACCGGAAAACACCAGAACATGTTCATATCCATGCTTCATGCCGGAATGAAATCGCTGGCTGCCGCAGCGCTGAAAAGCGCCGTCCCAGACGAGTTCGCCGTTCAGCAGCCTGTGCAGCAAATCATCGGTTTCCTCGCCGGAGCGAAGACCCTTATAGAAATTACCGCTGACCAGATGCCCGTTGCCGGACAAGACCTCGAGAGCGTCGCGCCACGCGGTAATACAAGGTTGCATCGGACGCAGAAGAGCCGGCATGCAATACATGTCGGCGCGCTGCGCCAACAGCTGGATTTCAGAGGCATTGTCCCTGGCGCCGCTGTTCATGTACACCGCGCGCGCGCCGTCCAGGGTCAGTCGCGTCTTGACAAGTCCGCCGCCGCTCTGCGCTTCCTGCGGAGAAGCGACTTGAAGGTAGGCGCGTGCACTGTCGTCCAGCAAGGCTGCCAGCGCCTCGTTCTTCCCGAGAAAAACGTTGAGTTCGCTATCGATCCGATGAAGGAAACCCGGCGCCCAGATGTCGCGCAAATTTCTTGATTCGCGCGGGATGCGTTCCTGCAGGTTCCCGAGTGCAAATTGGCTTGAAAATGCGGACATCATGCGCAGGACCCGGGCAGCGGCGCCCCGCCTTCCGACTCCCTGGTCAACATCTTTTTGCACGTGCTGGAGAAGTGGCCGAAACTCGTCAAGCTCCATCAGGAGCTCCCGGCTCAGCCCGTCGCGCCCGAAATTGCCGAGATGGTGCGTTACCACGGCAAGGCTTTGCTCAAGGCGGTGACCCGTACTCGAAAAATGTCTGGATGCAGGCTGATGGAGCGCCCTGAAAATTCCATGTATCGGCATGCCGGTTTCCTGTTCTTCCGGTGGGTTTGGGGTGAAGGCAGCGCGCCATCCTAAGAGTGGTGGAATCGGCCTGCCAGCATCGTTGACAGGCATTAATGCTGCTTGGCGGCGATCCATGAAAATGCTTGTTACTATCTCACCCGTGCAACGATCGATAGGGAGGTTTGACCTTGTACCAGCATACCCAGACTGGAATGGCGATTTTCGCCGCAATGGCCATGGGGCTCGTCGTGGCGGTTCTCGTCCTGTTCCTGGTGCCGGTCCCGCCAGGCGAAGAGGCGGGGCGCTGGATCGTCGCCGGCACATGCGCCGTTCTCCTGCTCGCCGCCTGGTTCTTCTGCAGCCTCACCATCACTGTGCGCGGCGGACTGCTTGCGTGGAGTTTCGGGCCCGGCGTCATCCGGAAGTCGGTGCCGGTCGCGGAGATCGTGCAGCTTGAACCGACGCGCACCTCGATCCTCGCCGGCTGGGGTATTCACTGGACGCCGCGGGGATGGCTCTACAATGTTTCCGGCAAGGAGGCGGTCCGGATAGGCTTGAAGAGCGGGCGGCAGTTCCTCCTCGGCACCAACGAACCCGAGCGCCTGATCCAGGCGATACGGACGGCGCAGGGCCCAAGGGAGACGTCTTGAGATTCCGTATCGTCACACTGCTGCTTGCATTCCTGGCGCTTGCACATCCCGTCCAGGCGCAGGAGAAAGCAATCGAACGTCCCGATTGGGAGAAGCACTTCGCGGCATTCGATGCCACGGGCACCATCGTGGTCGCGGACGAACGCGCGAAGGCCGGCGCCACACTGGTCTATGACGACAAGCGGGCGCGCAAGCGTTATTCGCCCGCGTCCACGTTCAAGATTCCGCACACGCTGTTTGCGCTAGACGCGGGCGTGGTGCGCGACGAGTTCCAGAAATTCCGGTGGGACGGCGTTGCCCGGAGCTTTGCTGCCCACAACCAGGACCAGGACCTGCGTTCCGCGATGCGCACGTCGGCGGTCTGGGTCTACCAGGGATTTGCGAAGGAAATCGGCGAAGACCGTGCCAGAGACTATCTCGCGAAGCTGAACTACGGGAACGCCGACCCGGCGGTGCAACAGGGCGATTACTGGATCGACGGCAAGCTCGCCATCTCGGCCTACGAGCAGATCGGCTTCCTGAAAAACCTCTACCGGAACGCGCTGCCGTTCCGCATCGAACACCAGCGGCTCGTCAAGGACGTCATGATTGTCGAGGCCGGGCGCGACTGGATACTGCGCGCCAAGACCGGCTGGGAAGGGCGCATGGGCTGGTGGGTCGGATGGGTGGAATGGCCGTCCGGCCCGGTGTTTTTTGCGCTGAACATCGATACGCCCAACAGGATGGCCGACCTGCACAAGAGGGAGGCGATTGTGCGCGCCGTCCTGCGCACGCTCGAGGCATTGCCGGGTTAGGGGGCGGTCATCCAGTCGTTGACTCCCGGGAGAAAACCATGATGAAGACCTATCGCGGAAGCTGCCATTGCGGCGCAGTCAGCTTCGAGGCCGAGATCGACCTCACGCAGAGCACCTACCGCTGCAACTGCTCGATCTGCCGGCGCACGCGCTTCTGGCCCGCGATCGCCAAACCGGACGGGTTCCGCCTGCTGACGGGGGAAACCGACCTCACCAAGTACGTGTTCAACACGCGCAAGAACCATCACTACTTCTGCAAGCATTGCGGCGTGCGCGCCTTCGGTATCGGGAATGAAACGCCGGTAGGCAAGATGGTCGGCATCAACGTGATGTGCCTGGAAGGCGTGTCGGAAGAGGAACTGTCGAAGGTGCCGGTCACCTACGTCGACGGGTTGCATGACAACTGGCAGAATCCGCCCGCTTTCTGCAGCCATCTGTAACGCCTGCCGGCGGGCGCATTCATGGATTCGGCGGCATAATCTGGCTTTTCGCCTGACCATCGCATCCGGAAATGATTCCTCTCGACATCGCCCTCGCATTCTTCACCACGTCCGTCCTGCTCGGCATCTCACCCGGGCCGGACAATATCTTCGTGCTGACGCAGTCCGCGTTGCGCGGCCGGCAGGCGGGCATCTTCGTCACGCTGGGCCTGTGCACCGGGCTGATCGTGCACACGCTTGCGGTGTCGTTCGGCGTCGCCGCCATCTTCCAGACCTCGGCGCTCGCCTTCACCGTGCTGAAGTTCGCCGGCGCCGCCTACCTGCTATACCTTGCGTGGCAAGCCTTCCGCGCGCCGGCCACCGGCATCCATCTCGGCGAAGGCAGCGGTGCGAGCGGCTGGGAACTGTACCGGCGCGGCATCATCATGAACATCACCAATCCGAAGGTATCGATTTTCTTCCTGGCCTTCCTGCCGCAGTTCGCTGAACCGGCGCGCGGTTCGCTCACCATGCAGATGATGCTGCTCGGCGGCCTGTTCATCCTGGCGACGCTGCTGGTGTTCGGCACCATTGCGCTGCTCGCGGGAACGATAGGCCGCAAGCTGGGGCAGTCCGCCGGCGCGGAGAAAATCATGAACCGCGTGGCCGGGACGGTGTTTACCGCACTCGCCTTCAAGCTCGCGATGACCGACCGGTAAGGAGAGAGCGATGGCTTTTCGCCTCGTGCAATGCGATGTAAGCGGGCATCCAATGGAACCGGTCGGCCCGCTGCCGGAATTCGTCGCCGAGAATTGTGCCGGCGGCGCTGCGCTTTACGCATCCGTCGGCTTTGTGCCGCCGTGGGTCGGCTACATTGCCGTGGACGACGGCAAGGCGGTCGGCGGCGGCGCCTTCGTGGGCGCGCCGAAGGACAACTGCGTCGAGATCGCGTATTACACCGTCAAGGAACTGGAAGGGCGGGGCTACGCGGGAAAGACCGCGGCGGCGCTCGTGGACATCGCGAGCAAGGCGGCGCCGGGCATTACCCTTGTGGCCCACACG
The DNA here is from genome assembly GCF_035654295.1 of Noviherbaspirillum sp. GTDB lineage: Bacteria > Pseudomonadota > Gammaproteobacteria > Burkholderiales > Burkholderiaceae_D > Noviherbaspirillum. The sequence continues at coordinate 13,344 of NZ_DASRXF010000207.1, forward strand.
CTGCCGGAGGAAAACGCCTCCACCGCGATCCTCGCGAAACTTGGGTTCACGCAGACCGGCACGGCGGAGGACCCGGATGCCGGGACGGTCTGGGAATGGCGGAGGACATCATGACAGCGGCGCAGGAAACCCCCGACAGCATCCTCGAATTCTGGTTCGGCACCGAGGCCGATGACGCCGCCGTCGCCTCGGAGCGAGCGAAGCTCTGGTGGATCAAACGCGACGACACCGACCTCGCGATCCGCGAACGCTTCGAAGCCTGTGTGCGCAAGGCGGCGCAGCATGAACTCGACGACTGGGCGGATACGCCGCGCGGGCGGCTCGCACTGATCATCCTCACCGACCAGTTCCCGCGCAACATCTACCGCAACACCCCGGCGGCGTTCGGCTGCGATGCACAGGCCCGCGCCTGGTGCAAGGAAGGATTGCGCAAGGGCGAGCATCTGGCGCTGCGGCCGATCGAGCGGGTGTTCTTTTATCTGCCGCTGGAGCACGCCGAGTCGATTGAAGACCAGGAGCAGGCCGTGGCCTTGTTCCGTGAACTCATGGACAGCATCGATGCGGAAGGGAAGGACGTCTTCGCCGGATTCCTGGATTACGCGGTGCGGCACCGCGAAGTCATTGCGCGCTTCGGCCGATTCCCTCACCGCAATCGCATACTCGGGCGGGAATCGACGGAGGAGGAAAGGGCGTTTCTCTTGCAGCCGGGATCGTCGTTTTAGAGTGCCTGGCGGGTTTCGCTGCGCTCTACCCACCCTACGGTTCTTTATAAAGGACGGTAGGCTGGGTAGAGCGCAGCGAAACCCGGCATATCTTCAAGGTATAAAGGACGGTAGGGTGGCTAGAGCGAAGCGAAACCCGCCGCATGCAGACGGAGCACATCATGGAAATGAAAAAGATCAACGCAGGCAAGCTGCGTGCAATCGGCTACGACGCGCGCGAGCGCGTGCTTCGTGTCGAATTCGATGACGGAAGCGCGATCGAGTATTCCGGCGTCGGCGCCGAGGTATGGCGCAAGCTATCGACTTCCGGCGCTGCGTGGAGCTATTACCGGGACAACATCGAGGAAGAATTCACCGGCCGGCGCGGCAGGGTGCAGCCGCAGAAGAGCAGCAAGGCACTGGATGACCTCTTCAAGCCGCCGGCGGAGGATGGGGATGGTTAGGTGTCGCGGTGGGTTTCGCTGCGCTCTACCCACCATGCGTTCAAGGCCGTCGCGACGTGCCCTCCCATAACAAACTATTTCTTTTCGTCCTTCGCCTTCTTCGAGCAGAGCCCGATGTTGGTTCGTGCAGACCTTGCGATGGACTCCATTACATCGGCGTCCATGGGGGCGAACTCCTCCTTGATTTGTTCGGACGTCATCCTTGCGTATGCTGTCAAAGGTGTTAGCGTCTTCAGACATCCGCTGTAATCCTTCAGATGGTACTGCGTGATTGCCAAATCATTGCGGATTTCGCCATCTTCAAACATGTGTAATGTCTTGCTACAGCTGTGGAGAATTGGTTCCAGTTCTGCTCGGGCTGCCCGATAGTTTCGTTTTTTGTAGAAATCGATAAATCGTTTTCTCGCCAAACTCCGTGCATCGTAGATACATCCCTTGTGTGGTGTCAGATACATCCCGGTGAACCAGGCACGAACACCGCAAAATTGCCCGCACAGGTCGTCTGTGCGCTCGCCGATTGTTACGTCAATTCCATCTTTCGTTGGTTGAAAATGGATTACGCATTTCTTTTCACCTTCATCCACGTCAAGGTTCGCGCGCGTTCCCTGGATAAGCCCTTCCAATTCGCATGTGTGCGTATTTGGCCCGAGTGTTTGAATCGAGAACGGTTGGCCCTTGCTTGAGCCTGGCATAACAGTCAATGTTCCCCATCCCCTTTCTTGCAGGTATTCTCCAGGCCTGAAGTTGTTTGAGGCGAAGATGGAATTGGATGCTGAAATTGCGAGCGCGATGAGAGAGCGGAAAGCAATTTTCGGCAGAGTCTTCTTAAGAAGCATTTCATCCATACACTTCGGCCTTCAAAGATCAGCCACGGGATTAGCGCCAGCAATCAGCTTGTACTGCACGCCGTCAAAACGGTAGCGCGCGACATCCTTGACTTTTACCTTCGTACGTTCAGTTACGGCGCCATCCTTGTCTATCGCAATCGTGAATTTGCTGCTCGAGAATTCGATGTGGATATCTCGATAGAAGCTCGGCCGCTCGCCATCCACGAATTGCAGTGTGCTCTCCACTCTCCAGCACTCTTCCGTATCCTCCATGCACGAACCGACGTTATCGAAGTATTCCTTCAGACTTCCCAGTCCGACTACGCCGTTGGCAACGTCGTATATTTCAGCGATCCGTATCGTATTGCCATGCCACGTGCCCCCTGTCGATACAATAAAGCCCGGCTTGTGCGGAGCAAGCATGACCCAGGTAATCGAGCCGATGCGCCCATTAGAGCCCATGGTGGCTATGTTTTCTCTGCGCTCGACGAGCCGCCATCTTCGGCCATCGCGTTCCAGAAAGTAAACGTTCAGAAATCCTGGGGATGCGTGGCTATATTGCTCATTTCCGTCATCGTCGATGGGGACGCCGTTTACAACGACAATCGTTCGTCCGTCCTCCAGATCAGCGTTTGAAACGATTGTCATGCTGTACTTGCTTGTACCTCCTTGGATATCTCCGATCTCGGCTAATGCCCGACCCTGCTCCGCTTGATAGCCGTTCTGAAAAATGGCTCCCATTAGCTCTTCTTGTTGCATCTTTTTCTTTTCATGAATACTCAGTGCTTCCGACGGAGTCTTTTCTTCAATTGCTGCTGGAGATGAGGCAGGCGATGTGTCCCGATTCAGGGTGTTTTCCGAAGAACGGGAACATGCAGCCGATGAAATCGCCAGGGCAATCAGGGCGGTGTAGCGAAGAGAGCGTGGGGCTGGAAAGTTCATGCGCATTTTCGTTGCGGATGGTCGAAATCTCTGCAATTAAATGCTTTAGTGGTGAGAAGACCTTGCTTGTTCACTTGCGTGTTTGTCGAAGTAGTACAAACATGCTGTCTGGCTGGGTGTGTTGGCAGGTTTCGCTGATCCTTTATAAAGAACCATAGGGTGGGTAGAGTGCATCGAAACCCGCCATGCATCAAGAACCCGCTATCCGCGAGATCCCTGCGCAATCAGCCGCTTCGCTTCGTCCAGAATCTCCTCCGGCGAAAGCACGCTATCAAACGCAATCCGCTGCCGGCGCCCGTCCCGCATCAGGTCGATGCCGTAGCAATCGACACCCAGCACATGCGCGCCGAGCGCGCGCAGCAGGTCCGCTTCCTCATCCAGTCCCAGCACCTGCGCCGCTTGCCACGCATCCTGTTCCAGCCATCCCATCTGCGCAAAGCCGCCGATGTAGCGGACGCGTTGCGGCACGAGGCGGAAGAAGGCGAAATCCCCGAGCCCGAGGTATTGCTCCGCATCCGGCAGGTAGGGCACGTAGCGTTCCCGTAGCGCCGGTGCGGCGTCGATACGGTGGACGTCGCCGACCAGCGTCATGCGCGGCGATTCGAGCACGCTTGCCTGGCCGGCATCGGTGACGAGCAGGCTGGCCTGCGGACTGGCGAGCAGGTTCTTCGTGTGTTCCGCAAGAGCGCTGAGGAGGAAGACTGGGCAATGCGTCTCATCCGCTACGAAGGGAAGGGCGGTGGCAAACGGATAGCCGGGCATGCGGACGGCTTGCGTGGCGAGGGCGCCGAAGGGGGCGCGGTGCAGCAGGTGAATGGCGGCGGCGAGGTCGGGTTTCATGGGGCAGGGCGGGAAATCGGTGCAGGCCAGTGTAGCGCGAGGTGCGGCCAATGCAAGTCTTTGCCTGATGGCAGCGTTACGCGAAATCCCGGCTCTTGGTCTCCAGGCTGCCCAGCAGGTGGGTCAGGTCCACCAGCCGCTTTGCCACCAAGTGGCGCACCTTGCCTTCGCATTGCCAGACGCCGTACACCCCGAGCAGGTGCGAGGCGAGCAGTTCCTTGCGCTGGCTGTCCACCAGCGCTGGCCAGACGATCACGTTGACCGGCCCGGTCTCGTCTTCGATGGTGACGAAGACGGTGCCGCTGGCGGTAGAGGGGCGCTGGCGCACGGTGACGATGCCGCAGGCGCGCGCAAGCTGGCGGTCGGCGAAGGTGTTGAGGACTTCCGCCGGCAGGAAGCGCTTCTGCGCCAGGAGCGGCCGAAGCAGCGCCAGCGGATGGCGACCCAGCGTCAGGCCGAGGGAGCGGTAGTCGGCAGCGATGCTTTCGCCTTCGCTGAGGGCGGGCAGTTGCACGGCTTCTTCCTGCACCGGCGCCTTTTTCAGCAAGTCCTTGCCGGCTTCTCCGGCGACCGCCTGCCATAGCGCCTGGCGCCGGTTGCCGGCCAGGCCTTCGAGGGCATTCGCATGGGCCAGCGCCTGCAGCTCCTGGCGCGTGAGCAGCGCGCGCAGCGCGAGGTCGGCCATGTCGGCAAACGGACGGATGGCGCGGGCTTCCTCGATGCGGTATCCGGTGTCGGCCGCCAGCCCTTTGACGATGTTCAGGCCAAGCCGCACGGCAGGCCGGCCGCCCGCGGCGGGCTCCAGCTTCGCGTCCCAGTCGCTGGCGCGCACATCGACAGGCCGCACTTCGACGCCGTGCCGCACCGCATCCTGCACCAGTTGCGAAGGCGCATAGAAGCCCATGGGCTGGCTGTTGAGCAGGGCGGCGAGGAAGGCTGCCGGTTCGTGGCACTTGAGCCAGGAACTGGCATAGGCGAGCAGCGCGAAACTGGCGGCATGGCTTTCCGGGAAACCGTATTCGGCAAAGCCTTCGATCTGACGCACGATGGCGGCGATGAAAGCATCCTCGTAGCCTTTCTTGCGCATGCCGTCCCTGAGCTTCTGCTGGAACTTGCCGAGGTCGCCCTTGCGCCGCCATGCGGCCATCGAGCGGCGCAGCTGGTCCGCTTCGCCCGCGGTGAAATCGGCCGCGGCCATCGCGATCTGCATCACCTGTTCCTGGAACAGCGGCACGCCGCAGGTGCGTTCCAGCGCGGGACGGATTTCATCCTTGGGATAGGTGACGGGTTCCAGCCCCTGCCGCCGCCGCAGGTAGGGATGCACCATGCCGCCCTGGATCGGGCCGGGGCGCACGATCGCCACCTGGATCACGAGGTCGTAGAACTCCCTGGGCTTGAGGCGCGGCAGCATGGTCATTTGCGCGCGGCTTTCGATCTGGAACACGCCGACGGTATCGGCTTCGCGGATCATGGCGTAGGTCTGCGGATCTTCCGCCGGAATGTCCTGCATGCAGAAGGGTTCGTCGCGCCATTCGCCGATCATGTCGAGCGCGCGGCGGATCATGGTCAGCATGCCGAGCGCGAGGATGTCGACCTTCAGCAGGCCGAGCGCATCGAGGTCGTCCTTGTCCCATTGCACCACGCTGCGCTCAGGCATGGTGGCATTTTCGATCGGCACCAGGCGGGACAGCTTGCCGCGCGCGATCACGAAGCCGCCGGGGTGCTGCGACAGATGGCGCGGGAAGCGCATCAGCTTCTCGGCGATCTCCGACCACTGCTGCGCGATCGGCGAATCAGGAACCATGCCGCATTCCTCGAAGCGCTCCGACAGGCCGGTCTTGCCATCCCACCAGCGGTGCGACTTCGCGATCCGGTCCACGATGGCGAGGTCCACGCCGAGCGCCTTGCCGACGTCGCGCAGCACGCTGCGCGGCTTGTAGCTGATCACAACTGCCGTGAGTGCGGCGCGCAGCCGGCCGTATTTTTGATACACGTACTGGATCACTTCCTCGCGCCGCTGGTGCTCGAAATCGACATCGATGTCGGGCGGCTCGTTACGCTCCTTGGAGATGAAGCGTTCGAACAGGGAATGGCTGCGCGACGGATCGACTTCGGTGATGCCCAGGCAGTAGCAGACGGCGGAATTAGCCGCCGAGCCGCGTCCCTGGCAGAGGATGTGGCGGCTGCGGGCGAAGCTGACGATGTCGTACACCGTGAGGAAGTAGGGCTCGTAGGCCATCTCAGCGATCAGCGCGAGTTCGTGCTCGACCTGTTCCTGCACCTTGGCGGGAATGCCTTGCGGATAACGGCGATGCGCGCCGATCCAGGTTTCCTTGCGCAGATGGCTGGCGGGCGTTTCGCCGGCGGGCACCAGTTCGTCCGGATATTCGTAGCGCAATTCATCCAGCGAAAAGGTGCACAGCCCGGCGATGCGCACCGTTTCCGCCAGTGCGGCCGGGGAATAGATGTTCCCCAGCCGCAGCCGCGAGCGCAGGTGCTGCTCCGCATTGGGCGCGAGCTCGTAGCCGCATTCGGCCACCGGCATGCCGAGGCGGATGGCGGTGAGCGTGTCCTGCAGCGGCTTGCGGGAGCGCACATGCATGCAGACATCGCCGGTGGCGACGATGGGTAGCGCGTGTTCCTGCGCCACCTGTTCGACGAGGGCGCGGTGCTGGTCGTCGCGCGTCCGGTGCAGCAATGTCATCGCCATCCACGCGCGGCCCGGGAAAGTTTGCCGCAGCCATTCCGCTTGCATCCCCACCGCGGCGGCATCGGCGCCGTGCTCCGGCGCGAGGATCGCCAGGCAGTGCGGCAGGCCGCGCAGATGGGCGTAATCGGCGGCCGGTGCGCTCAGGTCTTGCGGCAGCAGGCGGTAGCTGCCCTTGTCCGCGCGCATGCGGGCGAGGGTGACCAGCTCGCACAGGTTGCCGTAACCCTCGCGGTTCTGCGCCAGCAGGATCAGCGTGAAGGCGGGGCTGCCGTCTTCATGCACCAGCCGGAACTGGCTGCCGATGACGAGGTGCAGGCCGAGCTGCTTCGCTTCCACGTGCGCACGCACCACGCCCGCCAGCGAGCATTCATCCGTGATCGCCAGCGCGTTATAGCCCAGGCTCGCTGCCCGTGCGGCCAGTTCTTCCGCATGCGAGGCGCCGCGCAGGAAGGTGAAGTTGGTCACGCATTGCAGTTCTGCGTAGGCGGGAAGGGTGTGCTGCGGGGTGGGCATGCTGCGAAGAATATACTGTATGAAAATACAGTATATGATCTATGCCAAGTTTCGTTACGGGAAAGCGAAGGCCGTTCGAAATAGTGAGCATTATTTTGTGCGAAATAATGGTACTATTTTGTGATTAACGATCTGACTATGACGACTGAAATGACGATGACCAACGCAATTTATGCCAATGCCACGGTAAGTATTACTGACCTTCGGCGTAACCCTGGTGCGGTGATTGAGGAAGCTGGCGATGCGCCTGTGGCTGTACTTAACCACAACCGCACGACCGCATACATTGTCCCGGCCAAAGTGTTCGAGATGTTGATGGAGGCAATCGAGGATCAGGATCTCGCGGAAATTGTAAGAAGCCGTCGCGGCGGAAGAACACAGAAAGTTTCCCTTGATGATCTATGAACTTGAGTTTCACGAAGACGCACTGAAGGAATGGAAAAAACTCGATCCCTGGCTCAAAGAACAATTCAAGAAACAATTGGCCAAGCGGCTCGAGAACCCGCATGTTCCATCCGCAAGGCTGCGCGGCAAGGACATGCAAAATGCCTACAAAATTAAGTTGCGCGACGTCGGCTATCGTCTTGTGTATGAAGTTAACGACCACACAATTACTGTGCTTGTCTTGGCAGTAGCAAAGCGGGACAAGAATCAGGCCTACGACCTGGCTCAGCGCCGGAAAGTTGAGCAGGCAGATCCACAAGAGCCTGCCCAACGTCGCCTGACGAAAGTGAAGTAATAGACCGACGAGCGCGATTTACGTCTTGCGCGCGCGATTGAGTCCGATCAATGGTTGCCAATAGCGCAACGGTAGACTTGTGCTGACCCATTTGCAGGAGGCAGCCATGCGTCTACCGGAAAGCATCAAGGCATGCGGCGTCGCGCTGGTTGCCACCCTTGCCGCCTGCGGAGGCGGGGTCGGAGAGCCGGGCGCCAATCCCAACGTGACCAACAGTCCGGACACCAGGCTGCATCCGGAGGCCTACGTCGAGCGCTGGTGGCCGGGATGCGCGGAAGACAAGCCGTGCCCACAGGCGGCGCGCTGACATGCCGCTCCGCCATCGCCTGCAACGCCTGCACCAGCGCCGCCGGCAACGCCGCCTGCGCGCCTTTCTCCCGTCCTTCTTGCGCCGGCTGCTGAGACCGAGGCGGCTTTCCTGAACCTGACGGGTTCATCATGCAAGACGTGATCCCCGTCCCCACCATCCTGTTCGGCGCCTTCGACCGCCACAACTTCGGCGACCTGCTGTTTCCCCATATCGCCGCCGCACTGCTTGCGCCGGCGCATCCTGTGTTCGCCGGCCTTGTCCAACGCGACCTGCGTCCCTGCGGCGGGCACCGGGTAGAGGCACTTGCCGATCTCACCCGGCGCTGGAGCGATTGCCCGGTCGACATCATCCATGCCGGCGGTGAACTGCTGACCTGCGATGCATGGCAGGCCGCGGTAATGTCCCTGCCGCCGGAAGAGGTGCTGGATACCGTCCTGCTTTTCGATGCCCGGCCGCGCGAAGCCTTCGCATGGGCGCAGCACAGGCTCCGTCTGTCCGCACTGGCACCCTACACCGTGCAGCGCCCGTTGTTCCCGCATGCACGCACGCTCATCTATAACGCCGTCGGCGGCGTGGACCTCAATTGCAGCGAGCCGGAATTGCGCTACGAGGTACTGGCGAACCTGCGTGCGGCCGATGCCGTCGGCGTGCGCGATACCGTCACCCAGGCCCACCTGAATGCGGCAGGCATAGACAGCCTCCTGATGCCCGACCCCGCCGTGATGGTGGCGGAACTGTTCGGCGACCTTATCCGGCGGCGCAGCGGGGAGGGGGAAGTCGCACGGATAGGGCAAGCCTTCCCACAGGGGTATATCGCCGTGCAGTTCAGCGTGGAATTCGACGACGATGCCACACCGTCGGTCATCGCCGCCCAGCTCGATACGCTTGCGCACAGCACCGGGTTTGGCATCGTCTTCTTCCGCGCCGGCGCCGCGCCCTGGCATGACGAGCTCGGCGGCTTCGCGCGCACGGCCGCGCGTATGCAGACACAGACCCGGGTGTTCATGTCGCTCGACCTGTGGGACATCTGCGCGCTGATCGCGGCGAGCCGGGCCTATGCCGGCAGCAGCCTGCACGGCAGGATCGTGGCGATGGCGTTCGCGCTGCCGCGCGTGAATCTTGTGCACGACGCGCAGCGCGGAAAGCAGGCAGCGTTCGCCGCGACATGGGAGGATGCGCAGGTCCCGGCCGCCGTGCAGGCAGACAGCATCGCGCAGGCCGCGCTGCAGGCACTGGGCGTCGATCCAGGCGTGCTTGAGACGAAGGCGCGGCAACTCGCGGGCTGCTACCGCGACGCATTCCGCGCTCTCTGCGGCGGCCGTTTTTCCCTGGGAAATACATAAGCATCAGCTTATCCATCGGCCAAAAAAATTAATTTTTCTTTTGGTTTTTTTGCCTATATATTCGCTTCTGCCTGACGGCGAAGACGGAGTTTCGCTGTCATGGCCGATTCATCCGTGGTTGCGTATGGAGACCCGTGTCGCGCAAGGCGCCGATGCGGAAACATGAGCGGCAAAGCCGCCGAACAAGAGGATGACCGGCGTATCGATGCGCACATGCGCTCCGCCTGTCCCGCAAGAATTCCAATCCTACGTGAGCACTTATGACCGACCCACTCATGCTGGCGCGCATCCAGTTCGCGAGCAACATCACCTTCCACATCCTGTTCCCGACGATCTCCATCGCGCTGGGCTGGGTGCTGCTGTTCTTCAAGCTGCGGCACGGCAGGACGGGCGACGCGAAATGGGCGCAGGCCTACCAGTTCTGGGTGAAGATCTTCGCACTGACCTTCGCGCTCGGCGTAGTCTCCGGCATCACCATGAGCTTCCAGTTCGGCACCAACTGGCCGGGCTTCATGGAAACCGTCGGCAACATCGCCGGCCCGCTGCTCGCGTATGAGGTGTTGACCGCATTCTTCCTCGAAGCGACTTTCCTCGGCATCATGCTGTTCGGCGCGCAGCGCGTGTCGAACCGCGTGCATACGCTGGCCACCTTCCTCGTCGCCGCCGGCACCACGCTGTCGGCGTTCTGGATCATCGCGCTTAATTCGTGGATGCATACCCCGGCGGGTTTCGCGATGATCGACGGCAAGGCCCATGCGCTCGACTGGATGGCGATCATCTTCAATCCCTCCATGCCTTACCGCCTGACGCACATGCTGCTGGCGTCGGGGCTGACGGTCGCCTTCCTCGTTGCCGGCATCTCCGCCTATCGCTGGCTGCGCGGCGACCGCGCGCCCTCCGTCATGGCCGCGCTCAGGACGGGCGTCACCATTGCCGCCTTGCTGATCCCGGTGCAGATCTTCGTCGGCGACATGCATGGCCTGAATACGCTGGAGCACCAGCCGGCGAAGATCGCCGCAATGGAAGGCATCTGGGAAACCGAACGCGGCGCGCCGCTGCTGCTGTTTGCGGTGCCCGACGCGAAGGAGCGCATGAACCATTTTGAAATCGGCATTCCGCGCATGGCGAGTGTCATCCTCAAGCATGATGCCGAAGGCGAACTGCAAGGCATGGACGCCTTCGGCGACAAGCATCCGCCGGTGGCGCCGCTGTTCTTCGGATTCCGCGTGATGGTGGGAACCGGCGTGCTGATGCTGCTCGTCTCCTGGATCGGCGCGTGGCAGCTGAAGCGAAAGAGCGTCCCGTCGCCCTGGCTGGCGAAGGCGCTGGTGGCGATGACCTTCTCCGGCTGGGTGGCCACCGTCGCCGGCTGGTACGTCACCGAAATCGGCCGCCAGCCCTATCTCGTGCAGGGCGTGCTCACCACGGCACAGGCCACATCGAGCGTGCCCGCGCCGATGATCGCCGCCACGCTGGCCATGTATCTCACGCTGTATGCCGTGCTGACGCTGGCCTACATCACTGTGCTGTTCTACCTGGCGCGCAAGGCCGGTTACGGCAAGCATGAGCCGGCACCTGCACCTTCAATGCACACACAACTCGCCAAGGCCTGAGGAGAGCGACATGACCGAACTGACCCAACCCGGCGGCTGGCTGCCGCTCGTTTTCCTCGGCCTGATGGGCATTGCCATGATGGCCTATGTGATCCTCGACGGCTTCGACCTCGGCGTCGGCATCCTGCTGCGCCGCGCCGAGGAGCATGAAAAGGACATCATGATCGCCTCCATCGGCCCGTTCTGGGACGCCAACGAAACCTGGCTGGTGCTGGGCGTGGGCATCCTGCTGGTCGCGTTTCCGATGGCGCACGGCGTCATCCTCGGCGAATTGTATTTCCCGGTCGCGCTCATGCTCGCCGGCCTGATCCTGCGCGGCGTCGCCTTCGATTTCCGCGTCAAGGCCAGGGCGGCGCACAAGCATGCATGGAACATGGCGTTCTATGCGGGCTCCATCCTTGCCACCGGTGCGCAGGGCATGATGATCGGGCTGTATATCGTCGGCTTCAATCACGGTACGCCGCAGATCGCGTTCGCGCTGTTCACCGGCCTGTCCTTGCTGGCAGGCTATGCGCTGCTCGGCGCCACGTGGCTGATCATGAAGACGGAAGGACGGCTGCAGCGCAAGGCGGTCGCATGGGCGCGCGGCAGTCTCTTGCTGTGCGCGCTGGGAGTGGCGGCCGTGTCCATCGTCACGCCCATGGTAAGCCGGCAGATCTTCGACAAATGGTTCGCTTTCCCGAACCTGCTGTTGCTGGCGCCGATTCCGCTGATGACGGCGGCGCTGTTCTTCCTCGCCGATTACGTGCTGCGCCGTCTGCAGGCATCCGCCGGGGACAACCAGCCCCTGTGCTGGCTGCCGTTCGCGGCGACGGTAGGCATCTTCCTGCTGGCCTTCAACGGGCTGGCGTACAGCGTCTTTCCCTATCTCGTGGTGGACAAGCTCACCATCTGGCAGGCGGCGAGCGCGCCGGAGTCGCTGGAGATCATCCTGTATGGCGTGGCGGTTGTGCTGCCGACGATCGTGGGGTATACGGTGTTTTCGTATCGGGTGTTCTGGGGGAAGGCGCGGGAGTTGAGTTATCAGTGATTGGGGGGGGAACGACGCTGGATCCCGGCCTTCGCCGGGATGACGGGGAGAGGGGGCGGATGCTCAGTGTTGGTTGCCCGCATGCGAAATGCATCGGGTCGCGTGCGGGTAGAAACGGCAGTGCCGCGCGCTTGCTCTTGCCCCGTCATCCCGGCGAAGGCCGGGATCCAGCGTCGTTAAAAGACGCGAAGAAAACTCACGCAAGCGGCTTATCCGTAGGCCGCCACTCCGCATCCGGCTCGCTTCTCGCGCGGATCCGTTCCCACTTCATTCCGCAGGCATTGCAGACGTAATACTCCACATGCCCGCTTGCCGTCGCGCCGAAGTTGATGCCGGCGTCGGAGTGCAGCAGCAGGTCGGCATGCGGCGAGACGGAGACGTTGGCGCCGCCGAGCGCGAGGCAGTTGGGGCAGGGCATATGTGCTTGTGCGTGAGGACAACATGTCTTCTGACCGCAAAAGCCTGCGTTGGTTTTCCTTAAGCCCGGCGAGCCTCGCCGATGGCGCCGAGCCCTTGCTCCATCCACCGCAGGATGTCCGCGAAAATCTTGCCGCGGTTCAGTTCGTTGAAATTCTCGTGGTAATTTTCCGGGTAGAAGTGATACTCGAGCAGCGACGGGTCGATGCTCTTGAGCATGGCTTCCGACGCACTCGCATCCGCCAGCTTATCGTCACCGGCCACGACCGCGAATGTGGGATAGCGCCAGGCCGGCATCCTTTCCGCCAGCCCCTCCTGCGCCGACTGCAACGCTTTCGCAAAACGGAAACTCACTTCGGTCGCGCGGATGTTGTCCTTCTCGTCCTCGTAATGCCGCTTCGTGATGACAGTGTCGTGCGTGAGCACATGGGTCAGCGATTCGAGCGGCACCTTCGCCGCGGGGAAAAGCCTTGCCAGCACGGACGACAGCTTGATCAGCACCGCCGGTACCTTGATCGCATTCACGTAGTACGGCGACGAGAGAATGAATCCCTTGATGGACGCATCGCGCGCAATGCGGTCGAGACCGAGGCGGGTGGCGATGAGCGCGCCCATCGAATGCCCCATCACGAAGACCGGCAACCCGGGATAGTTGCGCTTGACCCACTGCAGGAAGAGTTCGCCGTCGTCGAGGAAACTGTGGAAGCCGGGAATGTCCACGCGCTTCTTTCCGTCGTGCCCGCACATGTCATAGCTGACGGTGGCGATGCCCTGTTCGCGGAACCAAAGCGCCGGCGTGACGTAGTCGCCCGCATGTGCCATGCCGCCGTGGATAGCGAGGATGACGGCGCGCGGCTGCGCCGGTTCCCAGATGTGAATGGTCCGCTCGACCTTGTCGCTGCATTTGAGCCTGGCCAGCCTGTCCTCGGAAAAGCGCATGGATTGTCCCCAGTGATTGTTGTAGTAGGCGGAAAATGCCGATCTTACTGTATGTTCGGCAGGCGTCCGGTGTTTGAGAAATATTAAGCGTAGCCGCAGGCTGGAACTCCCGGGTCAAGCATTGTCCCTGTGGCGCATTTGCATTGGATGTTTCTTTGGTTTAACGCGGAATGTAACTTTCGGATACCATTCCTGCAAAGAAGAGGCAGCAGGGGAGAGGCAGTGGATTTATCGGATCAGCGTTACGACAGCTTGACTCATCTGGTCTACGAGACGCTGGAGGACAGGCAAGCCTGGCCGCGGGTCTTCGAAACGCTGCGGGAGGCGACGGATGCGCGCGCCATCCACCTGCTTGCCATCGACAAGCGGCATGGCGCGCTGTCCTATAGCGACGGTGCCGCAATGGCGCCGCAGATCGACCTGGAATATATCCAGAAGTACCAGTTCATTGACCCGCGCCTCAAGCTCATCCTGGAAAAGCATCCGCGCGAATGGGTGCATTGCCACGAGCATTTCGACGATGTGTACGTGGCGAACGATCCCTTCTACCAGGAGTTCCTGCTGCCGCACGGCGCACGCTATCTGTCCTCCTGCAAGCTGCTCGATGACAGCGAGGCGACGGTGATCCTGGCCTGCCTGCGCGCGCCGGACCAGAGTCCGTTCCCGCCCGAGGCAATCGCTTTCCTCGACAGGCTGTTGCCGCACATGGCCCGGGCCTGCCGCGCGGGCGTGAAGAATTTCATCTATTCGACGCAAGCCCTGGTCGGCCATGCGCTGGTCAACAAGCTGCGGCAACCGGTCGTGCTCATGACGACCACGGGCGAGGTGGTGCAGACCAACGAAGCAGCGAACCGTCTGCTGGAGACGACCCGCCTCATTCGGATCAGCGACGGGCAATTGCAGATGCCGGAGCGATACCGCCAGAGCCTTCTGGCGCAATGCGCGCTGATCGAGGGGCAGGTGCGTTCAGGAGCGGTGGTGACGGAGGGGGCAGCGCCGTTTACTTCGCTGCAGATCGTGGCAGATGATGCCGAGGGTGCGGACGAGGTGCTGTACGGATTCTTCACTACGCTGGTGCCGGAGCAGGTGATGGGCACGTTCGGCCTGCGGCCGCTCGTCATGCTGTTCTTTTACCATCCCGGTTCTGCGCCGCCGATCGATGTCACCCTGCTTGCCGCGGCGTTCGGGCTCACCAACGCGGAGTGCCGCATCGCTGCGATGCTGGCCGAGGGCATGAGCCTGAAACAGATCGCGGAGACGCTGGGCGTGCAGCACGATACCGTGCGCAAGCAGCTGCAGTCCGTCTACAAGAAGACCGCGACCAACAGGCAGCCGGAACTCGTCCGGCTGCTGCTTCATCTGCCTGCGAACGCCGCCTGGGCGTAGCGGTGCTTACAGCATTACCCAGCCGTCCAGGGTTCCTGCGATGGCCTGCTGGTAACCGACCAGGGCGGCCTGGCTGAAGTGCTGATGGGCTTCCGCTGCTGCGGCAAGAATGTTCTGCTGCAGGGCGGGCGGCAGCTGCGCCAGCGTGATGTCTTCGCTGAACAGTGCTTCGAAGTAGGGAGCGTCGCCCGGGGTAATGTACTTCTCGACGATCGAATAAACGATCGGATCCAGGTTGAACACGGTGTAGGTGTCGATCTGCTCCAGCTGCTTGTCGCCGATATGCACCCGCAGATCCGCCATGTCCTGGCCGTTGAGGATGACGTCAAGGATCTGGCCGCCTTTGCTGTCCGGCGTGAAGGAGCGGCCATCGAGGAGCTTCGCCGGCGTCAGCTCGCGCGCAACCCAGAGGTTGGACAGGAACTGAAGCTGGGCGGTGGTCAGCGCGCCGTCCGTGCCGAGCTGCTGCTTGGTGAACAGGTCCACCACGCCGTCGTTGAGGAATTTCGCGTTGTTGGGGTCGGTCGCCGGGTTGTAGCCGGTCTGCTGGGTTTCCTGGATCTTGGTCGCGATGCTCGCGCTCACCTGGGTGACCGAGCTTGCGTTCCCCGTAATGGACTGGTACTGGGCCGCGAGATAGGCGGGGTCGAGGGAGACAGCGGCGGTTTCCTGCGCGCTCACGGCCTGCGAGGCATGGGTGAAGCGATTGACGATCACGTCCTTGCCCGGCGTGCCGTCGGAAGTCGAGAGGCCGGCGTTGATCATATTGAGCACCAGCAGGCCGCGATTGTTCAGCGACGACAGTTCGCCCACCCAGTAATTCAGGCCATCGGTATCCGGGGACTTGTTGAAAACGTTGTTGTAGATCGCGGTGACGAAGTCCGCGTTGCTCTGGGAGGCCGCATACACCTGCTGAACGACCGGGAGCGAAAAAATGGTCTTGAGCGTGGCATCCAGCCCGTTGAAGTCCACTTCCCTCAGCCAGTAATTGAGGCCTTCGAGTTCGGGGGCGCGCTGAAAGGCGGACAGGTACACTTTGAGAAGGCTGCTTTTGTCTTGTAGGGATGCCATGGTTGATAGTCTCTCTGGATGGGGGGCGATTCGCGACCGGAATGTTGCATTTCCGGCCAGAAATTCTAATCAGTTATCCGGGGGGCTGTCGATACCTCAAACGGGGAATCATGATGATTCGGTGGGTTTCGCTGGGCTCTACCCACCCTACGCTTCTTTATAAAGGACGGTAGGGTGGGTAGAGCGCAGCGAAACCCACCGGTGCCCCGACGGCGCTCGATGGCGGTTTTCGCCGGGGAGCGCCGATACAACCAGGCGAATGCCAATTACAATCCGTCATCCCCTCCACCGAAGCCAGACAAGGAAGGACTGTGCCGCCAGCGCTCACTCAACTATTGCGACTATTTCCATTCTTGCAGTGGCAACGGCCGACCTCCGCCGCGTTTCGCGCTGACCTCTGGGCGGGCATCAGCGTCGCTCTTGTCCTGGTCCCCCAGTCGCTCGCCTATGCGACGCTGGCGGGAATGCCGCCATATACCGGCTTGTACGCCGCGCTGCTTCCGGCGGTGGTCGGGATCCTGTGGGGATCGTCGCCTTTGCTGGCGGTCGGGCCGGTGGCGTTGACGAGCATCCTGGTGTTCGGCTCGCTGTCGGCAATCGCAAGGCCCGGCAGCCCGGAATGGATTGCGATGGCGGTCTGGTTGTCGCTGTACAGCGGCATCCTCCAGTTCGCCCTCGGTGCGCTCAAACTCGGCAAGCTTGCATACCTGGTCTCGCAACCGGTCGTGACGGGTTTCATCAATGCCGCCGCGGTCATCATCATCGTCTCCCAACTGCCTCAATTGCTGGGGCTGGAGTGGCGGCTCGGCGAGCACGGAATCGTGGAGCAGATCCTGCAGCCGTCGACGGAGATGCTGGTGACAGCCGCCTTCGGATGTGCCGCGCTTGTGCTGCTGCTGTTGCTCAAACGCCTTGCGCCGACACTCCCCGGCATACTGATCGTCACCGTCCTTGGCATTGTGCTGAGCGACTTGATCGGATACGAGGACCTTGGTGGAGCGGTGGTCGGACGGCTGCCGGACGGACTTCCTCCGCTTGCGCTTCCGCCGGCCATCCCTTTCGACAGCCATCGCGAGCTATTGCCGGCTGCACTGATCCTGGCAGTCATCAGCTTCACGGAGGCGATGTCCAGCTGCCGCGTCCTTGCGCGCAAGACAAAGACCAGGTGGGATGAGAACCAGGAACTGATCGGCCAGGGCCTGGCGAAAATGGCGGCATCGGTTTCCAGCGCTTTCCCGGTCAGCGGATCGTTTTCGCGCTCGGCCTTGAACCTCTATGCCGGCGCCACCAGCCCGTGGGCCTCGCTCATCGCGACGGCATGCGTCCTGGTGAGCCTGCTGTTCTTGACGCCGTACATCTCGCCCCTGCCTTATTCGGTGCTGGCCGCGATGATCATGGTGCCGGTCTTCAACCTGCTGACGCCGTCGAGCTTCCTCCACCTGTACCGGATCTCGCGCGACGACGCCGTTGTCGCTACGGTCACCTTCATCGTGACCATCATCTTCACGCCCAAACTGCATTACGGCGTGTTCGCCGGGCTCGGCCTGACCATGGTGACCTTCCTGTACCGCCGGGCGCATCCGCGCATCATCGAGGTCAGCCGCCACCCCGACGGCACGCTGCGCGACCGCCAGCGCTTCAGCCTGCCGCCGCTGAGTCCCCGGGTGCTCGCCGTGCGCATGGATTCTGCGCTCAACTTCCTTACCGGCGTGAATCTGGACCGGTTCATCACCGAACGGATCGAAGCCTCCCCGGAGGTGCGGCACGTCCTGATCTCCGCGTCGGGCATCAATGACATCGACGCCACCGGGGTGGAAACGCTGGAAACCATCTACCAATCGCTGCGCGAGAAGGGCATCACGGTCTATCTGACGAACGTGAAGAAGCAGGTCTGGGATGTGCTCGAGCGGGCCGGGCTTGTCACCAGGTTGGGGACGTCCCGTATATTCGGCACCGACGCCGAAGCGATGCACGCCATGGAGAACCTTCAGGAATGATTACCATCTTCGGCAGGGCCACTTCGATCAATGTGCGCAAGGTGCTGTGGGCGTGCGCCGAGCTCGAGCTTTCATTCGAGCGCGAAGACTGGGGCAGCGGCTTCCGGCCGACCGACGCGCCGGAATTTCTCGCGATGAATCCGAACGCGCTCGTGCCGGTCATCCGCGACGGCGATTTTGTCCTGTGGGAATCCAACACGATCATCCGCTATCTCGCTTCGGCATACGGCGGGGCCTGGCTATACCCGGCACAGCCGCGCGAACGCGCCCGCGTCGACCAGTGGATCGACTGGCAGGCCAGCGACCTGAACCGGTCGTGGAGCTACGCTTTCATGGCACTGGTGAGGAATTCCAGCGCGCATCGGGATCCCGGGCAGATTGCGGCGTCCGCCGCCGCATGGTCGGGGTACATGACCATACTCGACAAGCAGCTGGAGAAGACCGGCGGCCATGTCGCCGGCGACGCATTCACGCTGGCGGATATTCCGGTCGGGCTGTCCGTCCACCGCTGGTTTTCCACGCCGCTGGCACATCCGCACCTGCCCGCGGTATCCGCTTACTACGACTTGCTTTCCCGGCGCGCAGGCTATCGCGAATACGGGCGCAACGGCATTCCTTGACTCTATGAGGGAATAACCAGAACGTCACTGTCGGTCTGGTCGATCGCATCCCGCGTGACGCTGCCCAGGATCATGTCCGCCAGGCGTGAGCGGCCGTGCTTTCCCAGCACAATCAGGTCAGGCCGGGTTGCCTTCGCGTGGTCGCGCACGACAGGCCCGGGCAGACCGAAGGTAATTGTCCGCTGCATGCGCCGCTCGCCCGGGTCGAGCGCGCTGATGAACCGGTTGAGCTGTTCCCAGGCTTCCTCAAAAGCCTTCATCTGGTATTCGTCGATGATGTCGCGCGATACGTTCGCATAATGCATCTTTCCTTCGAAGAAGACTTCCAATGCATGAAGGAAGGTGATCTGCGCTTGCGGGGCAATCGCAAGCGCTGCTTCTGCCGCACGGCGGGAATCATCGGAGAAGTCGACCGGTACCAGGATGCGCTGGTAAGCCTGCGACGGTTCGTTCTTCACGACGAGCAAAGGTGCTTTGCACAGGTGTGCCAGCTTGTCGGCGGTATTGCCGAGCAGGACATCGGAAAAGAAGTTGCCGCCGTGTGCACCGACGACGACAAGATCCGCCTGCAGCTCGTCTGCCCGTGCAACGATCTCGGGAGCAGGTCGTCCGAAGCGCACCTGGCAGTTGAGTTGTACGCCGTAGCTCTCCCTGAGCAGCTCTGCACGCGCCGCAAGCGCCTGGCCGGCGTTCTCCGTCGCCAGGGCTGTTGCCGACTCAATGCTGCTGTTCATGATCCTGGCAAGGATTTCCGGCTCGCCGCGCTCCCTCACTGTCAAGAGCTCGGCATCATCGCATTTGTGCTCCTGCATGAGCAAGGCCGCGCGCGCCTCCGCGCGTTCGGCGCGGTCGGAACAGTCGGTCGCAACCAGCAGGCGGTTGAAGACGTGCATGGATTTTTCGCCACGCCGAGGGGAATCGTATCGCGTCATGCCTGGTCCTCCGTCACTGGCTGGCAGCATTGGCATGGTTTGCTTCGCGCGATGTCTGTCCTTCTCCTTTCAACTTCTGGAGCACATAACGGGACATGCCTTTGGCGAGTTCATGTTCGCCCATGAACACCTGTCCCGCATGTTCTTTCCGCAGCAGTTCCGCCTCTTCGTCACTATGGATACGCACGATGGTCTCGATCCGGGGATTGAGCGTGCGCGCAATCTCGATCATGGCACGCACATGGAATGTGTCGGGGGTGGCGATGACGAGGGCCGCCGCGCGTGCAACATGCGCCTGGATCAGCACCTCCGGCTCTGCTGCGTTTCCCGCCACCGCCGGAATGCCTTCCTGCCGCAAGCGCTGGACGATCTCGCGGTTATCCTCGACCACGACGTAGTGAATGCCGTGCGCCTTCAGGTCGGCCGCAATCCGGCGGCCGACCCGGCCGTAGCCCACCAGTACGACTTGTCCGCTCAGTCTTTCCTGCGGCACTGCCATGGGCAGCTCGGCCAGGGGATCGGCGCGCCTGTCAAGGCGCCTCGCCAGGCCCGAATGCGCCTGCAACCAGCGTTGCACGGGCCCGATCGCCTTGAACATGAATGGATTGAGTGCGATCGACAGGATCGCGCCGGCCAGCACCAGGCTCTGCGCCTCGGGGGGCAGCAATCCGAGTGACACGCCGAGCGCCACCAGGATGAAGGAAAATTCCCCGATCTGGGCCAGGCTTGCCGATACCGTCAGCGCCGTGTTCAGGGGATAGCGCAGCAGTAGCACCAGCAGGAAGGCGGCAACGGACTTGCCGAAGATGATGATGAACACGACGGCCAGCACCTCGAGCGGCTGTTCGACCAGCACGGCGGGATTGAACAGCATGCCGACGGAGACGAAGAACAGGACGGAGAACGCGTCCTGGAGCGGCAGCGACTCCGTCGCGGCGCGGTGGCTCAGTTCGGATTCGCGCAGCACCATGCCGGCGAAGAAGGCGCCCAGGGCGAAGGAAACGCCGAACAACTTGGCCGATCCGTAGGCGATGCCGATGGCGGCGGCGATCACGCATAGCGTGAACAATTCCCGCGAGTTGGTCTTCGCCACTTGCCAAAGCAACCAGGGAAAGACTTTCCTTCCCACGACGAGCATCAGGCTGATGAAGATGGTGACCTGTCCCAACGTGACCAGCAGCGCGTTCCACAGCGAACCTCCGCCGTCCGGCGTCTCGCCGCCCAGCCATCCCGACAGCGCCGGCAACAGCACCAGTACCAGCACCATGGCAAGGTCTTCCACGACCAGCCAGCCTACCGCGATGCGCCCGTTCATCGATTCAAGCGCGCCGCGCTCCTCCAGTGCGCGCAACAGCACGACGGTACTGGCGACGGAGAGACACAATCCGAATACCAGCCCGGCGCCGAAGCTCCATCCCAGCCACAACGCGATACCGAGTCCGAGGAGGGTTGCCACGCCGATCTGCAGGACCGCGCCGGGCAGGGCGATCTTCCTCACTTCCATCAGGTCATCGAGCGAAAAGTGCAGGCCGACTCCGAACATCAGGAGCATGACGCCGATCTCCGCCAATTGCGCGGCAAGGTCGGCGTCGGCAATAAACCCGGGAGTGAACGGGCCGAGCACGATACCGGCAAGCAGGTAGCCGACGAGCGCCGGCAGCTTGACGCGGGCCGCAAGGAAACCGAATACAAGCGCAAGCCCGAATGCGGCGGCGAGTGTTGCAATCAAACTAACATTGTGGTGCATGAACTTCGTGTCCTTCAGTATTTGCCAGAGCTGCGGAGCTTAAGCGGCAAGTCATGGGGCTGCGCCCGACGGGGGCGCGGGGACGGTCGATCTTGCGACTTCTTCCGGATACGCCGGCCATGCACGAAAAAACCTCGCCGGAGCGAAGCACACGAGCGGACGCGCAAGGAAACAGGACGGAAATCAGCGTCCTGCACCGGGTGGCAAACGGGAAAAATCGCCGAACCGCGAGATCAGGCGAGCAGCCGTGGAGGCGGCTTTATTCGGGGAAGGACAGGGGAGAGGTGGATCAGCGCAGGAAACGTGGCCAGGGCGACCAGGTGCGGAGGCCTGGAGATCGGGAAATGAAAGACCGCGTAGTCGGACAGTTCCTCGATGTCGGATGACACCTGCTGACCGTCTGCATCATCGCTATCCAGGCAGGAAGCGATGTCGCAGACATCCTCCTGGCCTTGCAGGGACGAGACAACGTGGACGCCTGCCGCGGCGACGGTCCCTTGCACGGAAAAGATGAAGAGCAGAAAAACGATGAGCAGTTTCTTCATGAGGCCGCCATTTTACATGTGTTTCAAGGCGTGACGAATTTTCAGGCCGGATGGAATGCAATGGCGTTTCGCAAGTCTTAGCTATTGCAGCGTGCGAACGGCGGCTAAACGGACGCAGGCACTTTTATGAAACGCTTCTTTATCGGACTTCTGCTCGCAATCTTTTCTGTCCAGGGCGCTATTGCCGCCGTCGGCGACGATGCTCTCTTGCAGGATTGTTCATGCCTGCAATGGGCAGGGAGCAACAGCATCGATTCCGAGAGCCCCGAGGTTTTTCCCGTTATCGAAGAGCTGTCCGATTACGTGATCCTTGGCCTGCCGCCGCCCATCGTCCGTCACGAGCTTGTTGTCCCGTCGATCCTGCCGGTGCACCTGCTTTCCCCTGATCTCCCCAAGATAAAGCCGCCGCCAAGAACCTGAAGAGAAGTTCCGCTTCAGATCATGCCGGGCGGCGACGCGACCGCCACGGCTTGCTCATGCATGAAATATCCGTGGGAGAAATGCCATGTTTCACAGCATCTTGTGGCCGGTTGACGGTTCGGCCATGTCTTTCAAACCGTTGCAGGAAGTCATCGATCTGGCAAAACTGTCGGGGGGGAAAATCGTCGTGCTCTCGATCGCGCAGCCGCGCCTGTTTTACTCTACCGAGCCTGGCCAGCTGCAAGATGGCAAGGCGGCGGAGGAGAAACATCTTGAAGCGGCGCGGGAGAGCGTGCAAAAGGTGCGCGAGATCGGGCGGCGTGCCGGGGTCGAGTGTGAAAGCATCGTCTCGATGTCCCACATCCCGGGCGATGCCATTCTGGAAACCGTTCAGAAAACGAACTGCGACCTGATCGTGATGGCGACGCGGGGCAGGATGGGCGTGGTCGACACGCTGTTCAAGGAGAGCACAACGCAGGACGTGCTCCGCAGGTCGCCCGTTCCCGTGCTGGTATTTCCCTCGCAGGGGGAGGGGGCCGTTGACCCCGGTTGATGCATAGCTTCAGCCGATTTCCGATAGGCAGGATCAATGCATTGGCTGCCGGTAGCAGGCCATTACATGCTGTCCCGATTGCCAACAGCATAACGTGCAAGAAGTTGTTTCAACTCCTGCTGGTTTAACTGGAGATCTGCCATCGCTTCCGCCGGCATGGGTTTGCCGACGATGTAACCCTGTATCCTTACGCATCCGGCAGCGTGCAAATACTCAAGCTGTTCATCGGTTTCCACGCCCTCCGCGATGACGGCAATGCCAAGGCCATGGGCCAGGGCGATCGTTGCGCTGGCGATCGCGGCACTGCGAGGATCGGAGGTGATGTTGCGCACGAAGCACTGGTCGATCTTCAGCTTGTCCAGGGTGAAGCGGCTGAGGTAGCCAAGCGAGGAGTAACCGGTGCCGAAGTCGTCCAGCGAAACGCGAACGCCGAGCTTTCTCAGGGCGGCGACCTGGCGGATGGCCGATTCCGTGTCGCGCATGAGGACGCTCTCCGTCAGCTCGATCTCAAGGCAGTGCGGGCTCAAGCCGGTCTTGCGAAGCGCTGCTTCAACCGTTTCGAGGAGGGTTCCTGTGGCAAGCTGGTGAGCCGAGACGTTGACGGCGACAGATAGCGGCGCAAGGCCGCTATCCTGCCACGCCTTGGCCTGGAGGCACGCCTGGTGGATAGTCCATTCACCGATCGGGGCAATCAGGCCCGTGTCCTCCGCCACCGGGATGAACTCGCTGGGCATGATCGTCCCCAGTTCGGAGCTCGTCCAGCGCAGCAGTGCTTCGACACCGCAAAGGCTTCCATCCCTCAGGCACACCTGCGGCTGGTAATAAAGGACCAGCTCATTGCGCGACAAGGCACCCCGCAGCGCGTGCTCGATGGACATCCAGTGGAGCGCCAAGGTATTCATCTCTGCCTTGAAGAATCTGACGATACCTGGCCCATGCTGCTTGGCGTGTGAGAGTGCCGAGTCAGCGTTCATCAGCAATTCGCTCGCGTTGTTCCCGTCGTACGGATACACGGCAATGCCGACACAGGCAGTCAATGAGATCCTCCGGTCCGGCAGTTCGATGGGAGTGGCGAGGTCTTCCAGCAGCTGGTAGGCGAAGTTGACGACGTCGTTCTGATCCTCGAATTCCGTGTACACGACGACGAACTCGTCGCTTCCGGGGCGGGCGAGGGTGTCGGCATGGGGCAGCCGTTTTGCAAGACGCGCGGCGGATTCGCGCAGTACAGTATCGCCGGCATCGTGGCCCAGGCTGTCGTTGATGCGCTGAAGCCGGTCAAGATTGAAGATCATGACGGCAAGCCGGGGATCTTCCGCGCGCGCGGCCTCGATCGCATGCTGCAAGCGGTCATTGAGCAAGCGGCGGTTGGGCAAACGCGTGAGCGGATCATGGTTTGCAAGAAAGGTCAGTTGTGCATTGGCTTCCTTGATCCCGCTGAGATCCGTCATGATCCCTACGTAACCGGTGCGATGCCCCTGGCCGTCACGCATCGTACTGATGGTCAGCCACTGCGGATAGGTCGCGCCGTTCCTGCGCCGTCCCCAAAATTCTCCCCGCCATTCGCCCGTTACCTCGACCGACTGCCAGACCGCCCGGTAGAACATCTCATCGTGCTGGTCGGATTTCAACATGCGGGAATGCTGGCCGAGTACCTGCGATTCCTGATGGCCGGTAATGCGTTCGAACGCGGCATTGACGGCGACAATCTTCCCTTCCGTATCCACCACGACGATGCCGTCCTGCATATGATCGAACACGCGCGCCGCCAGGCGCAGTTTTTCTTCCGCCAGACGCCGTTCGGTAATGTCTTGCAGAGTGCCGGTGAGGCCGATGACATCGCCGCTCCCATCCAGGCGCCTTTCGACGCTCGACTGCAGATAGCGCACCGGTCCTCTTTCCGGATTGGTGCGCAGCTCTCCGGACCATGCCGATCTCTGGCTCAGGGCATGCTTGATCGTCTCGCGGTCGTCGGGGTGAAGGGCGGCGAGGAATTCAGTCACTGAAGGGGCGCCGTTCGCCTTGTCCATCCCCAGGAGCACGAACATTTCATCGGACCATTTTCCCGTATTGCTGCCGAGGTCGAGGTCCCAGCTTCCGAGGTGCGCGAGGCGTTGCGCGCCGGCCAATGCGGCCTCGCTTGTCGCCAGCGCATCGTGAAGCAACATGCGGCGGCGCAGTTCGCGCAATCCGGCGCTGCCCAGCCAGAAGACGGCAAGCAGAAACACGGCCGAAACCGCGATATAAGCTTGCGCCGCACTTCGCCATGGCGCCATCGCTTCCTGGACGCCGATGCCAACCAGCACCACGAGCGGACGCTTTTGTACCTGCCGGTAGAAATAGATGCGTTCGATGCCGTCGACACTGCTGAACGTGCGGTAACTGCCGACGCTGGATTGGGGCAGTGCCGCGATGAATTTCGGGAGAGGATCCAGTTTTCTTCCCTCGGCCCCGGGTGATTCGGGAACTCGCAGCATCAATGTGCCATCGGTAATGGACAGGGAAACGATGCCCTGGTTTCCGATCTTGATCGCCTCGTAAAACCTGCGCAAGTGCTTGGGCTCGAACGCAGCGGCGATCACGCCGCCAAAGCTGCCGTCCGGTTTCGCCAGCCGCAGGCTGACGCCGATGAACCAGACCCCGTGTTTGCTGAGAAGGGGGCGGTCGATGTAGAGACCGTGTGCGGGGTTGTCCCGGTGGGCCTTGAAGTAATCGCGATCCGAAAGATTGTATTTTCCGGGGAGGCGTTCGCTGTCATGGATCATGTCGCCGCTGGAATTCAGGACCCAGATCGCGCGTACGAAGGGCAGATTGCGGATGCTGCTGGTGAGGATCTCCTGGACGGCGTCGTCACGTCCGCTTGCATTTTCGGGGAGGAGTTGTATCGCCCGGGAAGCGCCGTGCAGCGCGAGTTCCACCGCATTGAGGCTGTCCGCGGTCTGTTGCTCAAGGACGCGTGCAAGCCTTTCGGAAGCGATGGACTGGCCCTCGAGCAAGCTTTCCCGGGCTTGATAGAGGGTAAAGACGAGATTGGCGCAAATTGCAATGAACAGGACCGTAAGAAACGCAACAAGCAGGGTGTGAACGCGGCGCCCTCCGTTTCGCTTGTCGCGGAACAGGGATGACAAGAGCTTCAGCACGGAAGGATTGCCGCTATCCATTGGATGGAACCCTCGGGATACAGACGAGTGAAATACGCCGCCTGTGCATGGTAAGCGCAGCAGGACAGATCGAGGCTGCGCTAGTGCCTCGGTGATTGATCTTCGCTAAGAGGGGTGCGGTGCATGGCAAGTGCCCGGATAATTCATCGGTTATCAGACTTCTTCTCGCGGCGTTCCTGATCAGCTTTTGCCAACGCGGAATCTTCAGGCCGCGCATCACCGCGCAACAACTTCAGGCAAACAACCCCTGCAGATACCAGCACACCTCTTCACCCATCCGCTCCCGGTACACCCAGTAGCAGGTCGATGCCGTCCCCTGCGCAATGAAGTAATCCCGCACCACCAGGCCGCCGTCCCACCAGCCGCATTCGATCCGTTCCGGTCCCTGGATCAGGCGCAGCGGCGAGCCGTAGAACGGCCGGTCGTCGCGCATGATCAGGGCGAGCGGCGTTTCCAGTATCCAGAAGGGCCGCTCGACAGGCGGCGGCGGGTGGGCAGGGCGGGTGACGGTCGCGGCCGGGGCCCAGGCATTGCACACTTCGGGACGGTGGTCGGCGCGGGGCGCGGGGGCGAGCACGCTGCGGTCGCCCAGGCGCGCGGTCAGCAGTTCCAGCAGGCGGTGGTAGTCGGCGGGAGTGCCGCCGGGATCGGGGAACAGCGACTCGGTGGGCGGCTGCATCGGGCTGACCTGTCCGGCCTCCAGGCGCAGGCCGATCACGGGGGCGGCGAGTTCGATGCGGCCCAGCCTTTCCTTGAGCAGGCGGGTGAGGTGTTCTTCGTGCCACACCGGATCGGCCAGCGCGATCTCGATTGGCGTGGGCGGAATCGCGGTGCGGCCGCGCTCGTGCTGCAGCAGCAGGATGAAGCGCGAGACCGCAAGCTGCTGCGCGACCAGCCAGCCGGTCATCTGCAGCAGCAGGCGGCGCGCGGCGAACAGCACGGCTTCCGCGTGCTCGATGCGGTCGGGCAGTTCCAGCTGCGCGGCGAAGGTCTTCGGCGCCTGTACCCAGTCGTACAACTCCGGCGCCTGTCCGTAGGCGCGGTCGAGGCTGTCGAGCACGTCCTTGCCGCAGCGGCGCTGCAGGCCGGCGCGCGGCAGCCGGCGCAGGTCGGCGAAGGTGCGGCAGCCGATGCCTTCCAGCCATTCCTGCCAGGGGCGCAGCGCGGGCAGCAGCGTGCAGCGCAGGGCATCGAGGCGGCGTGCCATGGTTTCCATGCCGGCGGCGCGGCGCCGGGCATTGCCGCGCACGCTGCGGTAGCGCGCGAGCAGCCAGGCGCCCTGTGCGGTGGGCGCCATGCCGAGCTGGGGCGTGAATCCGAGCGCATCGATACTGCCGCGCACCAGGCGGCAGAGCGCGCGCCGTCCGCCGAAGGCGCGCAGGCTGGCAGTGACGTCGAGCAGCAGGCTGGCTTCCTCGGCCAGCGCCACTTCCGGTGTGTACTGCAACAGCGTCAGCGCAATGTCATCCAGCGCTTGCTGTTGCCGCAGCGGGTCGTGCTCGTGCAGTACCGCATCGGGGCAGAGCGTCAGCACGCCGGCGCGGCGCATGTCCCTGCGCACGCCGGCGGCGGCGGCCTCCATGCTCATGGTCAGCACGCGTTCGCGGTCGACGACGACATGCAGGCCCGGTTCAGACCAGCGCGGCCGGAATGTTTCGAGCGGCAGGTGCGGCAGGTGCACGCTTATCCATGTGCGCATGGTCGGGGTCGATGGTGGAGGTGGTGGGGGTGGTGGCAAGGGCCGGCGCGGCGGGCATGCCGTCAAGCCGCAGGAAAAGCGTTTCGTCGCGCTGCGGACCGCGCCGCTTGACGATGTCGATATCGATGCCGCCCATGGCGGGGCGCAATGCCAGGCGCAGGGGCGAGGGCGAAGCGTCCTGCGCGCAGGCCAGGGGACGCATCATCCAGAACAGGATCTCGGTACCTTGTGCGGCAAGGTGCAGGCGGCGCAGCGATTCGGCGCGCACTTGCTGCTGCCAGAACACCAGGGCGCCGCAGCTGCCGTTGCGCAGGATCTGCTCCGCGCTCCACAGGGCATCGGCGCTGCGCGCGGTCTTGATCCACAGGAGGCGGTCGGCAGGCAGCCCCCACGCCGTCCAGGCGGCGATCTGCGGGAGATGCGGCGGCTGGAGCAGGGCGATGCGGCGCTGGCGGGAGGCCGCTTCGAGCGCGGGACGCAACAGGCGCATTTCGCCGATCCCGGCTTGCTGCAACAGCAATTCGACCAGGGCCGCGCTTGGCCAGCCGCCGTTGGGCAGTTCGCGGTCGAGCGCGGGATGGCCGGTGGGCGTGACGGCCGCCTGGTAGGAGCCCATCTGGTCGGCGCGCCAGACCGTGTTCGGCAGGGAGGAAACTAAAGCGGACATCCGGACCTCTTAATTCTTCTTTCTGGCAAGGAATTGCTTTTCAAAATTTACTGTATGAATATACAGTAGAATCCGGATGCCGATTAGTCAAATTGGTTATGTGATTAATCCGGTTTTATATTGCCCACACGCTTTTTTGCCTTTCATGCAATCCCGCATCACCTCCGTTGGCCTCCTCGTCAAACCCGACCCGGCCGACCGCTTTACCTACCCGGACCATATCGACCGCGGCAGCCTCGACGCCTTGCCGCCGAAGCCCGGCATCTACATCTTCCGCGACGAGCAGGAGCGCCCGCTGTACATCGGCAAGAGCGTCAACATCCGAGCCCGGGTGCTCTCGCACCTGCGCACCCCGGAAGAGGCGCGCATGCTGCAGGCCAGCCGGCATGTGGAGTTCCGGCGCACCGCCGGCGAGATCGGCGCCTTGCTGCTGGAGTCGCGCCTGATCAAGGAAATGCAGCCGCTGCACAACAAGAAGTTGCGCCGCACGCGCGAGATGTGCACGCTGCGCCTGGCGCCGGATGTGAATGCGATGCCCGAGATCGTCTACGCGCGCGACCACGACTTCGCCGTCACGGCCGACCTGTATGGCCTGTTCGCCACGCGCAAGGCGGCCCTGGAGCGGCTGCGCATGATCGTGGAGAGCGAGCGGTTGTGTCCCGCCATGTGCGGACTGGAGAGTGCGGTGCGCGGGCGCGCCTGTTTCGCCCGGCAGATCGCGCGCTGCCTGGGCGCCTGCATCGGCGAGGAGCCGATCGAAGATCACTACCTCAGGCTGCGCGCGGCGCTGGAGGAAATGCGCATCGTTGTCTGGCCCTATGCCGGTCCGATGGGCATCGTGGAAGAGTGCGACGGCTGGCGGCAGACGCATGTGATCGACCGCTGGTTCTACCTCGGATCGGTCGACCATGTGAAAGGCGCGGCGCCGGTCAGGCAACCGGCACGCCGGACATTCGATGTTGATACCTACAAGATCCTGGTCCGGCCGATGATGCGCGGGGAGTTGCATATCGAACCGCTGGAGCCGGCGACGCTGCGCGGACGGAAACCGGGGCGCGCATAAAAAAGCAGTACAACCGGCAAGCGCCGGTTGTACTGCCCACACCACGTTACCTGACTGGAGCCGTGCTTACTTGGAGGTCGAGCCCGGGGTCGTCGTGCTGCTACTGCTGCTGCCCGGCGTCGTGCTGCTGGTGTCGCCGCTGGAGCCGCTGGAGGAGGAGCCCGACGAGCCGCCGCTGGTGCTGCCACTCGTGCTGCCGCTGGAACCACCGCTGGAACCACCACTGGAACCGCCCGTGCCGCTCGGCGTGCTGCTGCTGGAACCGCCGCTGGAGCCGCCGGTACCGCTCGGCGTGCTGCTGGAACCGCCGCTGGAACCGCCGGTGCCCGAGCTGGGTGTGCTGCTTGTCGCGCCGCTGGTCGAACCGCCTGTGCCGCCGGCCGAGCTGCTGCCCGCGCTGGGATCCGTGCCGCTGGTGGCGCCGCTTGCGCTACCCGACGGCGTGCCGCCCGTGGCGCCGGTCGATCCGGTGGTGCCGCCTGCACCGCCTGCGCCACCTGCGCTCGATGACGAGCTAGCGCCGCCGGTGCTGTCCGTCGTACTGCCAGTCGTGCTGCCCGTCGATCCAGCTGTCGAGCCGCCGGTCGAGCCGGTGCCGCCGGTCGAGCCGGTGGTTCCCGCCGTGCCGCTGGACGTTCCGCCAGCCGATCCTGCGCTCGAGCCGCCGGCTCCAGCGCCAGCACTGCCCGAATCCTTGTTGCATGCGCCCAATGTCAGTGTGGCGACAAGCGCCGCGAGCAATACTGAGTATTTCATATCGGTTCCTCTCAAGAAAATATAGTTGTAGAACCCGCTTCCATGCATGGTTGAACAGGCTCCAATGTTGCGTTCTCGGCTAATTGGAGAAACCAACGGGTGTTAAGTGCCTGATTCAGGTTTGATAAATCTCAATGACGATATGTTTATTTCAATACGGGCAGCGGCGTCCGAATGACCATGGCCGCATGTTGTCTTTGGGCAATCTGTTGTCACATGGCTATATAATGGCGTGAATAAGAACAAATAAACCGTGACCGGAGCCACGACGGGCCTCGGTTATCCGAGGGCTCATGAACAACTCTTCCCTGCGCCGGCAGCTCGTGCTGCCGTACGTGCTACTAGTGCTATTCGTGTCTGCTGCCATCGCCTGGGTGTCCTACAAGGCGGGGGAAGAGGCCGTCGGTACCTTGTCCAGGCGCGTATTGACCGACATGGCCCTGCGCATCGGCGGCGCCACCGAGCAGCACCTGGCCGGCGCCGTCACCGCCCTCAATGCAGTCGATCCCGACCCTGCCATGCTGCCGCGCACGCGGCCCTTCGATGCGCGTCCCGCGTCTCTCGAAGAGCGTCTATGGAGCGCAAGCGGCCTGTTCATGGAGGTCAGCAATTACGTGTATTTCGGCAGCGCGGACGGCAGCTTCATCGGGGTCAACCGGGTCAACAAGGATTTTGTCGAGCTCTACCTGCGCGAGCCCGGCGCCACAGCGCGGCAGGTCTATTCCGTTCACACTCCCGGCGACCGCGGCCGCGTCCTGCGCACGGACGACTACGATCCGCGCAAGCGTCCCTGGTACGTGGCCGCCGCGGGCAAGGCCGGGCCGGTCTGGTCCCCGGTGTACAACGATTTCACTTCGCGCGAGCCGACCCTCACCCTCGCGCGCGCCGTGTACGGCCCGGACCGCGCCGCTGCCGGCGTGATCGCCACCGACCTGACCCTCAAGGTCCTCACCGACTTCCTGCGCGCGACGAGGGCAAGCGGCAACGGCGTGGCGTTCGTACTCGATGCGGAGGGCTACATCGTGGCGACTTCGGGCGACGAGCTGCCGTTCAGGATGATCGACGGCGTGCCTGCCCGGTTGCGGGGCGACGAGGTGCCGTCGGCGCTGATCCGCGATGCCTACGCCAGGGTCGTCGAATGGAGAAAGGCCGTGACCGACACCACGGTGCCGCTGGCCGCCGGATTCGCCACCGATGCCGGTGCGCTGGACATTGCAGCCAGCATCACGGGCCGCCAGTACGGCCTCGACTGGACCACGGTGGTGGCGGTGCCGCGCTCCGACTTCATGGGCGGCGTCACCAGCAGTTTCATCCAGGGCATGGGCATCGCGGTGCTGTGCGTCGCGGTTGCGCTGATCCTCGGCCTGTCCGTCCTCAACCGGGTGCTGCGCGACATTCGCGTGCTGACCGACGCCGCCAAGAAGATCGGCGACGGCGAGCCGCTGCCTTCGCTGAACATCCGCCGGCGCGACGAGATCGGCCAGCTGGCGCTGAGCTTCTCCGAAATGGAGCACAACCTGCGCATCGACAAGCTGACCGCCGTGTTCAACCGCGCCTCGCTGATCGCCCAGATCGCCTCCCTGCGGCGCCAGCTGGAGCAGAACACGGGCGACCGGCCTAACTTTGCCTTGCTCTTCATCGACCTCGACCACTTCAAGAAGATCAACGATCACTACGGCCACGGCGCGGGCGACAAGATGCTGGTCACCGTGGCGGCGCGCCTGAAGGAATCCGTGCGCGTGAGCGATGTCGTGGCGCGTTACGGCGGCGACGAATTCGTGGTCTTGCTCAAGGGTGTGACAGATGTGGACGACGTGGTTGCCATGGAGGAGAAAATCCGGCGCATCGTCGAGGAGCCGGTGTTCCTGGACCACGGCAAGGCAGCGGTCGGCGTCTCCATCGGCTGGGCGCTATTCCCCGAGGATGGCGAGGACGTGGATGCGCTGCTGAAGATCGCCGACAAGCGCATGTTCGACACCAAGCGCATACGCAAGGCGGCGCGCTAGCGGGAATGACGTGACTTGTAGCGTGGGTAGAGCGAAGCGAAACCCGCGCGAACATCCATCTGCGGGCCGCATCGCGGGTTTCGCTTCGCTCTACCCACGCTACAGTTCTCTATGCATTTCCAATTCATCCCCCTTTATGCCTAGTTCCGACAGGTAATTTATTTTCCGGGGGAAATCCATCATACTGGCGTAATAACCATTATGAAAATGGGGACATTATGCCCGCTGACCTGGTTCCGCATCCGTCTCCCCCCGGCATGGCGCCCGCTGCGCCGGGCACCACCATCAGCCGGAAGATCGCCGCGGTCTTTTCGGTCGTGCTCGTATTTGCCGTCGCAAACCTGGTTGTGGTGCGCTCCATGCTTGACGACGTCAATGGCGTGGCCGAAACCGTCAACGTGGCTGGCAAGCTGCGCATGCTCACCCAGAAGATCGCCTTCGAGACGAGCAAGGCGCTCCAGCTTCCCGAGGCGGGGACGGGGGAGGTCGACGCCGCGCTCGCCGATTTCGAGACCGCGCTGGATGCCCTGGCAGGCGGCGGGGAGGCCTTCGGCTACCGTCTCGACATGCTCAAGCCGGCCCATCTCGTGCATCTCGATGCCGCCCGGGCGGACTGGGCACGCTATCGCGGGCAGGTGGAGGCTGCCCTGGCCGGACGCGGTATTGCGATAGAGGGGGCGACGGGGCAGATCACCGAGAGCGCGGCCCGCCTGCTCGGCGACGCAGAGGCACTGGTCGCCTCGCTGACCCAGGAAGCGCAGCAGGCGCAGGAACGCGCGCTGATGAAAATGTATGCGCTCCTCTTGCTCGACGTGCTGGTCCTGCTCGCTGTATTCGTGCTGGTGCGCAGGCGCATCGTGCACCCCCTGCGCGAACTGGCGCAGCGCAGCGCCGAACTCGCCGCGGGCAACTACCGGGTCAGCGTCGAATGCCAATCCAATGACGAGATCGGCCTGCTGGCCTGGCGCTTCAACGATTCCGCGCGCCGCATCGGCGAGCTGATCGGCCACATCGAGCAGGAGCGTCTGAGCCTGCAGCAGGCGGAGTCGATGTTCCGCGGTTTTGCGGAAAACTCGGTGGTCGGGGTCTACATCGTCCAGCATGGCGGCTTCCGCTTCGTCAATCCGAAGATGGCGCAGATGTTCGGCTACACGGTCGGGGAGATGACGTCCGGGGTGCGGGCCTACGACCTGGTCGTGGACAGCGAGCGCGGGGCCGTCGAGGAGAACGTGCGCAAGCGCCTGCGCGGCGAGATCAGCGAGGTGCACTACGAGCGGCATGCGCGCCGCAAGGACGGATCGGTATTCGATGTCGAAGTGTTCGGCTCGGCGATGCTGCTCGACGGTGAGAATGCCACTATCGGCATCATGCTCGACATCTCGGAGCGCAAGCGGCTCGACCTCGCGCTGCGGGTGCTGAGCGCGAGCAACCAGGCGCTGGTGCGTGCCACCGACGAAACGGCGCTGCTTTCCGAGGTCTGCCGTATTTTTCGCGACATCAGCGGCTTCCCGTTCGCATGGGTCGGTTTCGCCGAGGATGGCGCGGCCAGGCGCGTGCGTGCCGCCGCGATGGCGGAAATGGAGGAGGGTGCGCTGACGTCCACTGTCGGCCACGTGACCTGGGGCGAGGAGGCGACGGCCAGGGGCGTGACCGGAACCGCTATCCGCGAAGGACGCGCGGTGGTCGTCCACGACATGCAGACAGGCGCGGTGCACTCACCGTGGCGCGACTTCATGGTCCGTTTCCGGATCGTGTCGGCGATGTCCGTGCCGCTGAAGGCCGGCAACGCCATCCTCGGCGCGCTGACCGTCTATTCCCATGAGGCGAACGCCTTCGGCCCGAACGAGGTGAAGGTGGCGGAAGAGCTTGCCGACAACCTCGCCTACGGCATCTCGGCGCTGCGCGCCGAAGCGGCGAGGCGCGAGTATGCGCGGCAGCTCGAGTACCACGCCGGGCACGACATCCTTACCGGCCTGCCCAACCGCGCCCTGCTGCAGGACCGCCTGAACCAGGCCATCGCGTATGCAGCGCGCTACTGTTATTCGCTGTGGGTCCTGTTCCTCGACCTCGACCGCTTCAAGTTCGTCAACGACAGCCTCGGCCACAAGGCCGGCGACGCCGTTCTCAAGACTGTCGCCGCGCGCCTGCAGGCCGCGGTGCGCGAGACGGACACCGTGGCCCGCCTGGGCGGCGACGAATTCGTGCTGGTGCTTCCCGAGCGCATCGATGAAAGCCTCGCGACCTCGGTCGTCCAGCGCATCATGGATGCGGTGGCCGAGCCGCTGGTAGTGGAAGGCCATGAGTTCTTCCTCGGCTGCAGCATCGGCGTGGCGGCGTATCCCGCCGACGGCGAGGACCCCGAGACCCTCATCAAGAACGCCGACATCGCGATGTATCGCGCCAAGGAAAGCGGGCGCAACAACTTCCAGTTCTATACCGCGGCGATGAACGAACGCCTGCTCGAGCGCCTGCGCATCGAGGGCGACTTGCGCAACGCGCTGGAGCGCGGCGAGTTCGTGCTGCACTACCAGCCGCAGATCGACCTCGACACCGGCCGCACGGTGGGCATGGAGGCGTTGATCCGCTGGCTGCATCCGGCGCTGGGCCTGATTCCGCCGCTGCGCTTCATCGGACTGGCGGAAGAGACCGGCCTGATCGTGCCGATCGGCGAATGGGTGCTGCGCACGGCATGCGCGCAGGCGGTTGCATGGCAGCGCGTGGGCCTGGGCAAGCTGCGCGTGGGGGTCAATCTTTCCGCGCGCCAGTTCGCCCAGCACGACCTGGTGCAGGCCATTGCAAGCGCTTTGCACGACACCGGGCTGGCGCCGCACCAGCTCGAACTCGAGCTGACCGAGAGCCTCGTGATGACTGACGTCGAGCGCGCCATCGGCGTGCTGGCCGAACTCAAGGCGCTAGGCGTGCTGCTGTCGCTCGACGATTTCGGCACCGGCCACTCCAGCCTGTCCTATCTCAAGCGCCTGCCGATCGATGCGCTGAAGATCGACCAGTCCTTCGTGCGCGACATCACGCAGACCCCGGACGACGCAGCCATCGTTGCTTCGATCATTTCCCTCGCACACAACCTGCGCCGGCATGTCATTGCGGAAGGCGTGGAAACCTACGAGCAGCTGCGCTACCTGCAAGACCACGGCTGCAAGGAAATGCAGGGGTATTACTTCAGCAAGCCGGTGCCGGCGGAAATGTTCGAACAGCTGCTGCGTCAGGATGCGCAGGCAGCCGCTACCCGCTGTTGATCAGGCCGGCTCGACGTAGGCGCGCAGGAAGGTCCTCTTGCTGCTGTCCGGAAAGCGGATGGTCACCTTGTCGCCTTCGTTGGCTACGACCTGTCCTTCGCCGTACTTCGGCACCTTGACGTTGCGCCCCGCTTCCAGTGCGCTTGCCTGGCGCGCCGGTGCGGGGCGCGCTTGCTGCTGGCGCGGATGCTCCGGACTGAGCGCCTGTTCGGGCGGCTGCCTGCAGTTGTCGCAGACGCCGCAGTGCGACCAGGTCACCTGTTCGGCGAAATATTCCAGCAGTACCTTCCAGCGGCAGAATCCCGTCTGCGCATAGAACACCAGGCGCTCCAGTGCTTCATGATCGCGCGCGCTCTTGTCGCGGTAGGTGCTCACGAGCTCTTTCAGCTCTTTCGGCTTGACGCGCTGCTTCAAGAGGTGGAAGTCGAGGTTCTCGTCCTGTTCGAGATAGCCGCCATCCTTGAGCAGTTTCAGGGCGACCTGCAGCCGTGTGTCCGACACCTGCTCGAGATGCTCCTGCAACTGCGCGAGGGAAACGTTGCGACGGTCCGCGAGCAATTCCTGCAGCCCCGAGTACACCACGCCGAGGTCGTCTGCCCCAGGGTAGCGCCGGGCAAGGAAGAACTGCTGTACCTGCTTGTCCTTGGCGTGATAGAGCAGGATGCAGTCCGCATCTTCGCCATCACGGCCGGCCCGTCCGGATTCCTGGTAATACGCTTCGAGGTTGGCGGGAATCTGGTAGTGGATGACGAAGCGGATGTCCGGCTTGTCGATGCCCATGCCGAAGGCGTTGGTGGCGACCATGATGCGGCTTGCGCCGTTCATGAAGTCGTCCTGGTTCTGGCTGCGCTGCTTCGCCGACAGCTGGCCGTGATAGAAGGTAACGCTTTCGCCGGCTTCCTTCAGTGCGGCATGCACTTCCTCGACCGCTTTGACCGTCGCCGTGTAGACGATGCCCGGGCCCTGCGCCTGGCGCACCTGTGCCAGCGCGAGCGAGAGCTTTTCCTGCTCGCCAGTGGCGGTGACAACGCGGTAGTGCAGATTTGACCGGTAGATACCGGTATTTATGACATGCATATCGGCCAGGCCAAGCTGCTTGCCGATGTCTTCGATGACGTCGTCCGTGGCCGTCGCCGTCAACGCCAGCACAGGCGGATTGCCGAGCGCCTCGACGGCCGCGCCGAGGTGCAGGTAGGCCGGACGGAAGTCATGGCCCCAGTGCGAAATGCAGTGCGCCTCATCGATCACAAACAGGCTCACCCGGTTCTGCCGCACGGTGGCAAGGAAATCGGGATCGGACAGGCGTTCCGGCGTGGCGAAGATGAATTCGTTATCGGCCTGCCTGATGCTCTCGAGCACCGATTCTTCCTCGCGCGTGCTGAGCGTGCTGTTGACTTCGGCCGCAGCCACACCGGCGGTCTCAAGCTTCCCGGCCTGATCCTTCATGAGCGAGATCAGCGGCGAGACGACCAGCGTCACGCCGGGCAGCTTCAGCGAGGGGAGCTGATAGCAGAGGGATTTGCCCGCGCCCGTGGGCATGATGGCGAGGGTGTTGTTGCCCTGCAGGACGCTTTCGATGACCTCATGCTGTCCGGGACGCAGGTGGCGGATGCCGAAGGTTTCGTGCAGCGCCTTCTGCAAGGCCTTGTCG
>NZ_DASRXF010000208.1:0-14133 GCF_035654295.1 Noviherbaspirillum sp.
GCCTGGTTTCTGCCGGAGCCGGGCCGGGAATGATTTCCGTCAGGAGGGGAATGCCGGCGTCCGAGGTGGAGGAGCTCATGCCTTGTCTGCGTCGAAGTGGGTCAATGGATAGCCGCGCTGCTTGTAGAAGCGGAAGCGTTCGCGCCCGGCGGCCTTTTCCGTCTCGTCGGGGGCAATGATTTCGATCATCCGCTCGAAGCGGGCGAAATGCGCCGGCGTCTCGGCGGAAAGGTTGACCAGCACATGGTAATGCGGCAGCTCCGCGTCGCCGCGGTCGGTCAGGATGATCGGCGTCTGCGCCGCGAGCGGGTCGCCGGCCATGACGTGCGGCAGGAATTCGAGTTCGGAGAAAGTCCACAAGGCCTGATCGAGGGCCATCATTTCCTGCCTGTCCCTTGCGAGCAGCACGATCCGGGAATCGGCCGCGCGTGCCTTGCGCGTGAGCCGGCACGCGTACGCGATCTTGTCAGCGACGTTGCTGTGGAAATCGATGCGAGTCATTGAACCAGGGGCGCGGACGTCAGAAGCGGAAACCGGGCGGCGCGTTGCCGATGGCCGGGGGCAGATCCGTTGCCTGCGGGCTGGCGGAAGTCGTCGCGCCATTGGAAGGCTCGCGCTGTTCCGTCACCGCCACCGGCGGTGCTGCCGCTATGGCAGGCGGGCTGCGGTAGCTGCGCGGCAAGCGGCTGCTCTCGGGGTAGCCGGCCGTGGTCAGCACATTGTGCCAGGCGGCGGATTCGAAGGCGCGTTCACGGAACTTGCCGACAACGAGCAGCGGCAGCTGGTCGCCGCCGGCCTGCTTGAACTGCGCGATGTCGTCGCTGGAGTTCACCGTCTTTTCGGTGAACGGAATGCCGCGCTCGGTCAGCAGCTTGCGGCCCTGGTCGCAGGGCGGGCAGTTCCTGGTCGTGTACAGCGTGACCGGGTAGTTGCGCATGGCTTCCGCCACTTCATAGGGAAAGTCGGAAGCGCTCACGCCGCCGATCGTCACCGACTTGGTTTCGACCTTCGACACCGTCGCCGGCGGCGGCGTGTCGCTGTACGTCACCTTGCCGTTCGGCCCGACCCACTTGTAGAGTTGCCCGTGGGCGGCGCCGGCGCACAGCAGCATGAGAATGGAACAGGATTGCAGTACGCGTTTCATAGTTCTCCCTGATGGTCAGGATGTCAGGCTGTCATCCCGTTGTGCCGCAACAACGCATCGATCGTCGGTTCGCGGCCGCGGAAGGCCTTGAACGATTCCAGTGCCGGGCGGGATCCGCCCATTGCAAGCACTTCGCGCTGGAATTTCTGGCCGATTTCCGCGGAAAGCACGTTTCCGCCGGCCGCCGCGGCCTCTTCAAAGGCGCCGTAGGCGTCGGCGGACAGGACTTCAGCCCATTTATAGCTATAGTAACCTGCGGCATATCCGCCTGCGAAGATGTGCCCGAAGGAATTCTGGAACCGGTTGAACGGCGGCGGGATCATCACCGCCACCTTCTGGCGCACCTCGTTGAGCACATCCTGCACCGACTTGCCGCCGTACGGGTCGTAATCGAAGTGCAGGTGCATGTCGAACAACGCGAACTCCACCTGGCGCAGCGTCTGCATGCCGGACTGGAAGTTCTTGGCGGCGATCATCTTGTCGAACAGTTCACGCGGCAGCGGTGCGCCGGTATCGACATGGGCGGTCATGTGCTGCAACACGTCCCATTCCCAGCAAAAGTTTTCCATGAACTGCGAGGGCAGCTCGACGGCATCCCATTCGACGCCCGCAATGCCGGACACGCCGAGCTCGTCGACTTGGGTGAGCATGTGGTGCAGGCCGTGGCCGAACTCGTGGAACAGGGTGATGACTTCATCGTGCGTGAACAGCGCCGGCCTGGCCTTGCCGTCGATGACCGTGGGCTCGGAGAAGTTGCAGGTCAGGTAGGCGACCGGCGTCTGCAGCGACGCGGCATCGCGCCGGCGTCCGCGCGCGTCGTCCATCCAGGCGCCGCCGCGCTTGCCGTGGCGTGCATACAGGTCGAGGTAGAACTGGCCGACCAGCTGGCCGTCCTTTTCGATACGGAAAAACTTCACATCCTTGTGCCAGGTCGGCGCGGTGTCCGGCTTGACCTCGACGGCGAACAGGTTCTGGATGACGCGGAACAGGCCTTCCACCACCTTGTGCTCGGGGAAGTACTGCTTCACTTCCTGTTCGGAGAACGCATAGCGCTGCTGGCGCAGCTTCTCAGAGGCATAGGTGACGTCCCAGGCTTCCAGCGTATCGAGGCCCAGTTCCTTCTTCGCGAACGTGCGCAGCTCCGCCAGGTCGTTCTCGGCGAAGGGGCGTGCGCGGCTGGCGAGGTCTTCGAGGAAGGCGATCACCTGCTGCGGAGTTTCCGCCATCTTCGGCACCAGCGAAACTTCCGCGAAGTTCGGGAAGCCGAGCAGCTTCGCTTCCTCGTCGCGCAGCTTGAGGATCTCGACGATGTTCTGCGTGTTGTCCCATTCCGGCTTCGCGCCCAGTTCGGACGCCTTGGTCGCATTGGCGCGATAAATGGTCTCGCGCAGCTCGCGCTTGTCGGCGTACTGGAGGATCGGGAAGTAGGAGGGGAAGTGCAGGGTGAACTTGAAGCCGGGCTTGCCGTCCTTCTCGGCGGCGCTGCGCGCGGCGTGTTTCACGTCGTCCGGCAGGCCTGCCAGTTCAGCCTCGTCCTCGATGAACAGGCCGTAGTGATTGGTCGCATCGAGAACGTTTTCCGAAAACTTCGTCGACAGCGCCGCCTGCTGTTCCTGGATCTCCGCGAAGCGCGGCTTCTTGTCTTCCGGCAGCTCGGCGCCGCCCAGGCGGAAATCGCGCAGCGCGTTTTCGATGATCTTCTTGCGTGCCGGCGACAGCGCGCCGTACCCGTCGGCCGCCTTGAGCGCCTTGTACTTTTCGAACAGTGCAAGGTTCTGGCCGAGCGCGGTCCAGAACTCGGTGACCTTCGGCAGGTTCTCGTTGTAGGCCGCGCGCAGCTCCGGGGTATCGACCACGGAGTTCAAGTGTCCGACCACGCCCCAGGCACGCCCGAGCCGTTCCGTCGCGTTCTCGAGCGGTTCGACAAAGTTGTCCCAGGCGACTTTGTCCATCGGCGCTTCGAGGCGCGCGACCACCGCCCGGTTTTCATCGAGCAGGGCGGAAATGGCCGGGGCCACGTGCTCCGGTTTGATATCGGCAAAGCGGGGCAGGTCGGAAAAGTCGAGCAGGGGATTCAGGTCGGATGTCATTGGGTTCAGGTTCTTTCTGCGGCCTCGATAGTGTTGACGAGCAGCATCGTAATCGTCATCGGCCCCACGCCACCCGGTACCGGGGTGATGTAGCCCGCGACTTCCTTGGCATTGGCGAAATCCACATCGCCGCACAACTTGCCGTTATCGTCGCGGTTCATGCCGACATCGATCACCACCGCGCCAGGCTTGACCATGTCGGCGGTGACGATATTACGCTTGCCGGTTGCGACCACGAGGATGTCGGCCTGCCGCGTGTGATGGCCGAGGTCCCGGGTCTTCGAATTGCAAATGGTGACGGTTGCGCCGGCCTGCAAGAGCAGCATGGCTTGCGGCTTGCCAACAATGTTCGATGCGCCGACGACCACCGCGGTCGCGCCGCGCACCGGATAGCCGATGGATTCCAGCATCTTCATCACGCCGTAGGGCGTGCAAGGCCGGAACAGCGGCTGGCCGGTCATCAGCAGGCCGGCGTTGCTGACATGGAAGCCGTCCACGTCTTTCTCGGGCGCGATCGCTTCGATCACCTTGTGGGAGTTGATATGCGCCGGCAAGGGAAGTTGCACCAGGATGCCGTGGATTTTCGGGTCCTTGTTCAGCGCGTCGATGCGCGCCAGCAGTGCGTCTTCCGTCAGGTCGGCGTCGTACTTTTCCATCACCGAATGAATGCCGTTGTCCACGCATGCCTTCACCTTGTTGCGGACATAGACTTGCGACGCCGGATTGTCGCCGACCAGGATCACGGCCAGGCCGGGTTGCTTGCCCTTTTCGGTCAGGGCCGCGGCGCGCTTGGCCACGTCGGCGCGCAGTTGCTGGGAGAGGAGGTTACCGTCGATGAGTTGTGCAGGCATGGTTGGTTTGCAGGTGGGGTTGGTACGAATTAAAACGAGATTATAAGTCGGCAGGCATGGACAAGCCGTAAAGCCGCCCCGTCGAATTGCTGCGATGCCGCATGAAATTCCACATTATAAAAAGTGATCTCGTAATTTGAAAAGTTGAAAAAGTGCTGCTAGAATCTTTTCACTCCGCACCATCCCGACGATTTCTTGTCAAAAAAACCCGGCCCGCGATCCCGGCCGGGACATCCTTAACCTAGGAGACACACGAATGTCCGCCCAGCTCGACCAAGTGTTGGCACAAGCCGCCAACGATCCCGATGTCATGGAAACGCAGGAATGGCTCGATGCGCTCGAAGCCGTAATCGATACCGAAGGCCCGGAGCGCGCGCATTACCTGATGGAGCGCATGGTCGACCTGGCCCGCCGCCGCGGCGCACACATCCCGTTTTCCGCCAATACCGCCTACGTCAACA
This sequence comes from Noviherbaspirillum sp., assembly GCF_035654295.1. GTDB lineage: Bacteria > Pseudomonadota > Gammaproteobacteria > Burkholderiales > Burkholderiaceae_D > Noviherbaspirillum. The sequence goes on from NZ_DASRXF010000208.1 coordinate 4,547, forward strand.
CGATTCCCGCCCATCTCGGCGACCACTGCCCGGGCAACCTGGAATATGAAGAGCGCCTGCGCTCCTGGATGCGCTGGAACGCGATGGCAATGGTGGTGAAGGCCAACCGCGCCGACGGCGACCTCGGCGGCCACATTTCCTCGTTCGCCTCGCTGGCCAACATGCTGGGCATCGGCTTCAACCATTTCTGGCATGCCCCGACCGAAGAGCACGGCGGCGACCTGCTCTACATCCAGGGCCACTCGGCGCCCGGCATCTATGCGCGCGCCTTCCTCGAAGGCCGCATCACCGAAGACCAGATGCTCAATTTCCGCCGCGAAGTGGACGGCAAGGGCCTGTCCTCCTATCCGCATCCGAAGCTGATGCCGGACTTCTGGCAATTCCCGACCGTGTCGATGGGCCTCGGCCCGCTGATGGCGATCTACCAGGCGCGCTTCCTGAAGTACCTGCACGCACGCGGCATCGCCAAGACCGATAACCGCAAGGTCTGGGCCTTCTGCGGCGACGGCGAGATGGATGAGCCGGAATCGATGGGCGCCATCGGCATGGCCGGCCGCGAGCAGCTCGACAACCTCGTGATCGTGGTCAACTGCAACCTGCAGCGCCTGGACGGCCCGGTGCGCGGCAACGGCAAGATCATTCAGGAACTGGAAGCCGACTTCCGCGGCGCCGGCTGGAACGTGGTCAAGGTGATCTGGGGCTCGTACTGGGATGAACTGCTGGCGCGCGACAAGGAAGGCATCCTGCAGCGCGTGATGATGGAAACCTGCGACGGCGAATACCAGAACTACAAGGCCAAGGATGGCGCGTATGTGCGCAAGCATTTCTTCGGCAAGCATCCGAAGCTGCTGGAAATGGTGTCCAAGATGTCCGACGACGATATCTGGCGCCTGAACCGCGGCGGCCACGACCCGCACAAGATCTACGCCGCGTTCAAGAACGCGCAGGAACACAAGGGCCAGCCCACCGTGCTGCTGGTGAAGACCATCAAGGGCTTCGGCATGGGCAAGTCGGGCGAGGCGCGCAATACCGCCCACCAGACCAAGAAGCTCGACGATGCGGCCGTGCGCGAAATGCGCGACCGCTTCAACATCCCGATTCCGGACGACAAGCTGCCGGAAATCCCGTTCTTCAAGCCGTCCGACGATGCGCCGGAAATGAAGTACCTGCACGAGCGCCGCAAGGCGTTGGGCGGCTACCTGCCGCAGCGCCGCCAGAAGGCGGACGACACGTTGACCGTGCCTGACATCTCCGCCTTCCAGGCGGTGCTCGACCCGACCACCGAAGGCCGCGAGATTTCGACCACCCAGGCCTACGTCCGCATCATCACCGCACTGCTGCGCGACCAGAGCCTCGGCAAGCGCGTCGTGCCCATCCTGGTCGACGAGGCGCGCACCTTCGGCATGGAAGGCCTGTTCCGCCAGATCGGCATCTTCAACCAGCAAGGCCAGTTGTACGAGCCGGTCGACAAGGACCAGGTGATGTACTACCGCGAAGACAAGGCCGGCCAGATCCTGCAGGAAGGCATCAACGAAGCGGGCGCGATGAGCTCGTGGATCGCCGCGGCAACGTCGTACTCGACGAACAATCGCGTGATGATTCCGTTCTACATCTTCTACTCGATGTTCGGCCTGCAGCGTGTCGGCGACCTCGCCTGGGCGGCGGGCGACATGCGCGCACGCGGCTTCCTGCTCGGCGGCACCGCCGGCCGTACCACGCTGAACGGCGAAGGCCTGCAGCACGAGGATGGTCACAGCCACATCCTGGCGTCGACCATTCCGAACTGCATCCCCTACGACCCGACCTTCGCCCACGAAGTCGCCGTGATCATCCACGACGGCTTGAAGCGCATGGTGGAGAAGCAGGAAGACGTGTTCTACTACATCACCCTGATGAACGAGAACTACGCGCATCCGGGCCTCAGGCCGGGCACCGAGCAAGACCTGCTCAAGGGCATGTACCTGCTGCAGGAAGGCGACAAGAATGCGACCAAGCGCGTGCAGCTGCTGGGCTCCGGCACCATCCTGCGCGAAGCGATCGCAGCCGCCGAGCTGCTCCAGAACGACTGGGGCATCACGGCCGATATCTGGTCCGCGCCTTCCCTGACCCTGCTGGCCCGCGACGGCCAGGACGTGGATCGCTGGAACCTGCTGCACCCGACCGAAGAGCCGCGCCTCGCGCATGTGACCAGGCTGCTGCAAGGCACCACCGGGCCGGTGGTGGCGACCAGCGACTACATGCGCGCCTTTGCCGAGCAGATCCGCGCGTTCATCCCGAAGGGCCGCAACTACAAGGTGCTGGGCACCGACGGTTTCGGCCGCTCCGACAGCCGCGCCAAGCTGCGTGAATTCTTCGAAGTCAACCGCTACTACGTGACGGTGGCGGCGCTCAAGGCACTTGCGGAAGACGGCACGATCGAAGCATCGGTGGTTGCGCAGGCGATCGCCAAATACGGCATCGATCAAAACAAGCCGAATCCGGTGACTGTGTAATCGAGAAAACAAGCCCTTACTGATGGCTGCCTGTCCCCTCCCCCTTGCAGGGGGAGGGTTAGGGTGGGGGTAGTGCGCTTGAACAATCGCAGATGATTGTTCAAGCGCCGCACCCCCATCCCAACCTTCCCCCTGGAAGGGGGAAGGAGCCGGTCGAAGGAAGAAAAAGAAACGGAGCGAAGCTATGAGCTTAACGGAAGTCAAAGTCCCGGATATCGGCGATTTCAAGGAAGTGGAAATCATTGAACTGATGGTCAAGCCTGGCGACACGATTGCGGTCGACCAGTCGCTGATCACGGTGGAATCTGACAAGGCCAGCATGGAGATCCCCTCCAGCCACGCCGGCGTCGTGAAGGAAGTAAAAGTCAAGGTCGGCGACAAGGTGTCGGAAGGCAGCCTGGTGCTGATGCTGGAAGAGGCGGCCGGTGCTGCTGCACCTGCCCCGGCCCCGGCAGCAGCCGCGCCTGCGCCTGCTGCCGCCGCTCCTGCGCCAGCGGCCGGATCCGCGGTGATCGACGTGCTGGTCCCGGACATCGGCGACTTCAAGGAAGTGGAAGTCATCGAACTGATGGTCAAGCCGGGCGACACAGTCAGCGTCGAGCAATCGCTGATCACGGTCGAATCCGACAAGGCCAGCATGGAGATTCCGTCCAGCCATGCCGGCGTGGTCAAGGAAGTGGTCGCCAAGGTCGGCGACAAGGTGTCGAAGGGCTCGCTGGTCCTCAAGCTGGAGACTCAGGGCGGTGCGCCTGCTCCCGCCGTTGCTGCTCCCGCTCCGGCGCCTGCCGCTGCCGCGCCCGCTCCCGCAGCGAAGGCGGCGCCTACCGCTGCACTAGAACCCGCCGCACCGGCGAACGCCAGGGCGCATGCCTCGCCCTCCGTGCGCAAGTTCGCGCGCGAGCTGGGCGTGGACCTCGGCCGCGTCGCCGGTTCCGGTCCCAAAGGACGCATCCTGCACACCGACATCCAGTCCTTCGTGAAATCGGTGATGGCCGGCACCGCCGCTGCGCCCGCAGCCGCGGTATCGAAGGGTGGCGGCGCGGGCCTGGACCTGCTGCCGTGGCCGTCGCTGGACTTCTCCAAGTTTGGCGAGACCGAGCTGCAGCCGCTCTCCCGCATCAAGAAGATCAGCGGCCCCAACCTGCACCGCAACTGGGTGATGATCCCGCACGTCACGCAGTTCGATGAAGCCGACATCACCGACCTGGAAGAATTCCGCAAGGAATCCAACAATGCGCTGGCCAAGTCGGGCGTCAAGCTCACCATGCTCGCGTTCGTGATCAAGGCCAGCGTCTCCGCGCTGAAGAAATTCCCCGCCTTCAATTCCTCGCTCGACGAGAAGGGCGAAAACCTGATCGTCAAGAAGTACTACAACATCGGATTCGCCGCTGACACGCCGCAAGGCCTGGTGGTACCGGTGGTGAAGAACGCGGACAAGAAGAGCCTTTCCGACATCGCCAGGGAAATGGGCGAGCTCTCCGCGCAGGCGCGCGACGGCAAGCTCAAGCCGGCCGACATGCAGGGCGCAACCTTCACGATTTCCTCGCTCGGCGGTATCGGCGGCACGGCCTTCACGCCTATCGTCAATGCGCCGGAAGTGGCGATCCTCGGCTTGTCGAAGTCGTCGATCAAACCGGTGTGGGACGGCAAGCAGTTCCAGCCGCGCCTGATGCTGCCGCTGTCGCTGTCCTACGACCATCGCGTGATCGATGGCGCGATGGGCGCGCGCTTTGCGGCCTACCTGGCGGAAGTGCTGGGCGACATGCGCAAGACGCTGCTGTGATCATTGACGTGCTTCTGCAAAGCGGGAGCCGCCGCCGCGCCAGCGGGAAAATGAGAAAATCCCTCACTTTTCCCGCGGCGCCCGGCGCCGGCATCCCCATTTACGGAGATCAACAATGACTACCTGCGTCGTCGTCAAGAAGAACAACGAAGTCGCCATCGCTTCGGACTCGCTCGTCACCTTCGGCGATACCCGGCTTTCGCATGCGTACGAACTCAACGAGAAGGTCTTTCCCGTCGGCGATTCCTACGTCACGCTGGCCGGCACCGCCGCCCACTTCCCGGTGATGCGCAAGCTGCTGACCGGGCTCGGCGAGGAGTGCAGGCTGGGAACGCGCGATGAAGTGTTCGAGACGTTTTCCAAAGTGCACGAGATACTGAAGGACAAGTATTTCCTGAACACGAAGGAAGACGAGGACGACCCGTACGAGTCATCGCAGATCACGGCGCTGATCGCCAATCCGTGCGGCATCTTCGGCGTGTACTCCTACCGCGAAGTGTTCAGCTTCGAGCGCTTCTGGGGCATCGGCAGCGGACGCAATTTCGCGCTGGGCGCGATGTACGCGGTGTACGACAGCGACCTGTCGGCCAGGGAGATCGCCGAAGTGGGCGTGCGCGCAGGCGAGGAATTCGATAAGAGCACATCGGGACCTTTCCGGATTTTCAGTTTCCCGATGCGAGATTAATAATGGAGCTAAAGCTATGAGCATGATCGAAGTAAAGGTCCCGGACATCGGCGATTTCAAGGAAGTCGAAGTCATTGAAGTGCTGGTCAAGGCGGGCGACACCATCGCCGTCGATCAATCCCTCGTCACCGTCGAGTCCGACAAGGCCAGCATGGAGATTCCGTCCAGCCACGCCGGCGTCGTCAAGGAACTCAAGATCAAGCTCGGCGACAAGGTTTCCGAAGGTTCGCTGCTGCTCCTGCTGGAAGCATCGGCGGGTGCGGCGGCAGGCACGCCTGCGCCGGCACCGGCTCCCGCTGCTGCCGCGCCTGCGCCTGCACCTGCACCTGCACCTGCCGCTGCGGCACCCGCTCCGGTTGCCGCCAGCTACGGCGGCAAGGCCGACATCGAGTGTGACATGCTGGTGCTCGGCGCCGGCCCCGGCGGCTACTCGGCGGCATTCCGTTCCGCCGACCTCGGCATGAATACCGTTCTGGTCGAGAAGTACGCGACGCTGGGCGGCGTCTGCCTGAATGTCGGCTGCATCCCGTCCAAGGCGCTGCTGCACGTGGCCGCCGTGATCGATGAAACGGCCGCGATGGCCGCGCACGGCATCAGCTTCGGCAAGCCGGAAATCGACATCGACAAGCTGCGTGCCTACAAGGACAAGGTGATCAAGAAGATGACCACCGGCCTGTCCGGCATGGCCAAGGCGCGCAAGGTGAACGTGGTGCAGGGCGTGGGCCAGTTCCTCAGCCCTAACCATCTGGAAGTGACCGCCGCCGACGGCGCCAAGAAGACGGTGCAGTTCAAGCAGGCCATCATCGCCGCCGGCTCGGCCGTGGTGAAACTGCCCTTCGTGCCGGAAGATCCGCGCATCGTCGACTCCACCGGCGCGCTGGAACTGCGCCAGGTGCCGAAGAAGATGCTGGTCATCGGCGGCGGCATCATCGGTCTGGAAATGGCGACGGTGTATTCCACGCTCGGCGCGCGCATCGACGTGGTCGAAATGCTGGACGGCCTGATGCAGGGCGCGGACCGCGACCTCGTCAAGGTCTGGCAGAAGTTCAATGAAAAGCGCTTCGACAAGGTCATGACCAAGACCAAGACGGTTGCGGTCGAGGCGCTCACCGAAGGCATCAAGGTGAGCTTCGAAAGCGCCGACCCGTCGGTTGCCGCGCCCGAGCCGCAGCTGTACGACATGGTGCTGGTGGCCGTCGGCCGCAGCCCGAACGGCAAGAAGATTGCCGCCGACAAGGCCGGCGTGGCCGTGACCGACCGCGGCTTCATCAATGTCGATGCGCAGATGCGCACCAACGTCCCGCACATCTTCGCCATCGGCGACATCATCGGCCAGCCGATGCTGGCGCACAAGGCGGTGCACGAAGCGCACGTCGCGGCGGAAGCCGCCGCCGGCCAGAAGTCCTTCTTCGACGCGCGCGTGATCCCGTCGGTGGCCTACACCGATCCGGAAGTGGCCTGGGTCGGCGTGACCGAGGATGAAGCCAAGGCCAAGGGCATCAAGGTCGAAAAAGGCCTGTTCCCGTGGGCGGCAAGCGGCCGCGCAACCGCGAACGGACGCGACGAAGGCTTCACCAAGCTGCTGTTCGATGCCGAGACGCACCGCATCGTCGGCGGCGGCATCGTCGGCACCCATGCCGGCGACATGATCAGCGAGATCGCGCTGGCGATCGAAATGGGCGCGGATGAGGTCGATATCGGCAAGACCATTCACCCCCACCCGACGCTGGGCGAGTCGATCGGCATGGCGGCTGAAGCCTTCGAGGGTGTCTGCACCGACCTGCCGCCGGCGCGGAAGAAGTAAGGTTCGCATCGCGAGCAATGCAATGCAGGGCGCCAGCCGGGAGGCTGGCGCTTTTTTTTATTGTGCGAACCCGGCTGTCTGAATACACTTGCCGGTTGTAAATATTCTTTGGAGAACCTTGATGGCAAACACGTATTTTCCTCGGTGGAAGCTACGCGAAAGCACCAACGACGGCCAGGGCGCCGTGATCGGTACGGAGGAGCGGCTGCCGTGGCCGCAAACCATCGCCATGGGCCTGCAGCACGTCGTCGCGATGTTCGGCGCAACCGTGCTGGCGCCGCTGCTGATGGGTTTCGACCCCAACCTCGCGATTTTCATGTCGGGCATCGGCACGCTGCTGTTCTTCGTGTTCGTCGGCGGACGCGTGCCCAGCTATCTCGGTTCGAGCTTCGCCTTCATCGGCCTGGTGATCATGGTGTCCGGCTACGGCGGGCAGGGGCCGAACATGAACATGGGCACCGCGCTCGGCGGCATCATCGCCTGCGGCGTGGTGTATGCGCTGATCGGCCTGCTGGTGATGGCCTCCGGCACCGCCTGGATCGAAAAACTGATGCCGCCCGTCGTCACCGGCGCGGTGGTCGCGGTGATCGGCCTGAACCTGGCGCCGATCGCGGTCAAGGGTGTCTCCGGCAACAACTTCGATGCCTGGATGGCGCTGGTGACCGTGTTCTGCGTCGGCGGCGTGGCGGTGTTCACCCGCGGCATGGCGCAGCGCCTGCTGATCCTGATCGGCCTGCTGCTGGCCTATGCGGTCTACTTCCTGCTGACCAACGTCGGCGGGCTGGGCAAGCCAATCGACTTCAGCATCGTCGCCAATGCGGCCTGGTTCGGCGTGCCGAAATTCGTCGCGCCGGTGTTCGAGGCGAACGCGATGGCATTGCTGGCCCCGGTGGCGGTCATTCTCGTGGCGGAAAACCTGGGCCACATCAAGGCGGTCAGCGCCATGACCGGCCAGAACCTCGACCGCTACATGGGCAGGGCATTCGTCGGCGACGGCGTGGCGACCATCCTGTCGGGCAGCGTGGGCGGCACCGGCGTGACGACCTATGCGGAAAACATCGGCGTCATGGCCGCGACGAAGATCTATTCGACGCTGATTTTTGTCATCGCTGCCGTGATCGCGCTGGTGCTCGGCTTTTCGCCGAAGTTCGGTGCCATCATCCAGACCATTCCGGGCGCAGTCCTGGGCGGCGTGTCGATCGTGGTCTTCGGCCTGATCACCGTGGCCGGTGCGCGCATCTGGGTGGAAAACAAGGTGGATTTTTCGAACAACCGCAACCTGATCGTCGCGGCGGTCACGCTGGTGCTCGGCGCGGGCGACTTCACGCTGAAGCTGGGCCAGTTCGCGCTCGGTGGCATTGGTGCCGCCACCTTCGGCGCCATCATCCTCTATGCGATCCTGTCGCTGAACAAGGGCAGCGAGCAGTAAAGCAGCCGTAAGCGAAGGCGGGGCAGCCCGCCTTCGCTCAATGACCAAGCCTGGTCAACACATCCGACAGCATCGCGACCATCTGGTCGATCTCATCGTTGCTCACATTTAGCGCCGGCATGAAACGCAGCAGGTCCGGCCGCGGCGCGTTCAGCAGCAAACCGACCGGCTCCATGTCCCGCGCGGTTTCCACGATCTTCGGGCCGATATCCTTCCCCAGCTTCAGCGCGCGCAGCAAGCCTTCGCCGCGTTCGCCTTCCAGGCCGTGCTTGTCGCACAGCTTGTTCAGCGCGGCACGCATGTAGTCGCCCTTGTCTTTCACCGATTGCAGGAATCCGGGTTTGAGCAGTTCGGTGAGCACGGCGATGCCGGCGGCGGTCATGACCGGGTTGCCGTTGTAGGTGCCGCCTTGCTCGCCCGGCTCGAAGCATGCCACCTCTTCGCTCGCCAGCAACGCGGAGAGCGGGACGCCGCCGCCGATGCCCTTGCCCAGCGTCATGATGTCCGGCTCGATGCCGGAGAGCTGGTAGGCGAACAGCGTGCCGGTGCGGCCCATTCCGGCCTGCACTTCGTCCACGATCAGCAGCAAATTGCGCTGCTTGGTCAGTGCGCGCAGGGCTTGCATGAATTCGCGCGAGGCCGGGATGACGCCGCTCTCGCCCTGTACCGGCTCCAGCATCACGGCCACCGTCTTGTCGGTGATCAGCTTTTCCACGCTGGCGATATCGTTCAGTTCCGCCTTGTGGAAGCCCGGCACCTGCGGCGCGAACATCGTATCCCAGCCCGCCTTGCCGCTGGCCGACATGGTGGCCAGCGTGCGGCCGTGGAAGCCGTGGTTGAAGGTGATGATCTCGTAGCGGTTTTCGCCGGCAGCATTCTTGTTCAGCTTGCCCCACTTGCGCGCCAGCTTGATCGCGCCTTCATTGGCTTCCGCGCCGCTGTTGGCGAAGAACACGCGGTCGAAGCAGGAGTTCGCGGTCAGCATCGTCGCCAACGCAATGGAGGGTTCGTTGTAGAAGGCGGGCGAAGGGTTGATCAGCTTGCCGACCTGCGCGCTCACGGCGTCGACGATGCACTGCGGCGAATGGCCGAGGCAGTTGACGGCCCAGCCCTGCAGGTAGTCGAGGTAGCGCTTGCCCTTGTGATCGGTCAGCCACATGCCGCGGCCTTCGGTGAACACGAGGGAAGGCCGGTTGGTGATCTGCATGAGGGCGTTGACGTCGTACTGGCTGAATTCCATTTCGGGCTCCTGGACAATAACTTCAAAGATCAAAAAAAAAGCCACAGGGCAGGCCTGTGGCTTTGTGAGCATCAAACGCTTACACGCACGGCTTCCCGGGCTGGGGCAGCTGGGTACGGCGTCGCAAGAGTTTGGCTGTTGTGTTCATACCAAG
>NZ_DASRXF010000209.1:0-36444 GCF_035654295.1 Noviherbaspirillum sp.
GACGCCAACCTGAAGCCGATCAAGAGCTACTACCTGGGCGACCAGGAAGCGATCGAAGCGGCCATGAAGGCCGTCGCCAGCCAGGGAAAGGCGAAGTAACGCTTTTTCCATGCAGTTCTTCCGCCGCCCCGCAGACCGACACGAAGCTCCCGCGATCACCCGGCATCTCCGCCATGCCGGCTGGGTCGCCCTCGCGGTTCTCGGGGTGGCCATCCTGCTGGGCAGCGTGCCCGCGCACGCCAGCAAGGTTACCGAACGCACCCGCCAGAAGCGCGCTGCCGAGGCCGAGCGCGCCGAACTCCAGCAGAAACTGGAAGCCCTCAAGCGCGACATCAGCAAGACCGAAACCGCCAAGAGCCATGCCGCCGATGCATTGGCCAACTCCGAGGCGGCGATCTCGGAAGCCAACCGTGCGCTGCATGAACTGGACCGCGAACAGAAGGAAGCGGAAGCGAAACTCGCCAGGCTGTCCCAGCAGCAGGACCAGCTTGCCAAGACCATCGTCGGCCAGCAGAAACGTCTGTCCCGTCTACTGCGCGACCAGTATGTTGCCGGCAACGAAGACCGCATCAAGCTGCTGCTGTCCGGCGACAACCCGAACCGCATCAACCGCGAGCTGCAATACATGGGCTACGTCTCCCAGGCCCAGGCCAGGCTGATCGACGCCTTGCGGGCGAACATGAAAGCGGTCGAGGACAACAAGGCCGCCGCCACGGAAGCCCGCGACGAGCTGGAGGAAATTGCGCAGGAACAGCGCGAACAGAAGGCGCAGCTGGAGAAGGAAAAGTTGCACCGGACCGCCCTGCTCGCCCAACTGTCGACCAAGCTGCAGGCCCAGCGCAAGGAAGCAGGCAATATCGAACGGGACGAGCAGCGCCTGGGCGGCCTGGTCGACCGCCTCTCAAAGTTAATCGAAGAACAACGGAAAGCGGAAGCCGCGGCGCGCGAGAAGCGGCGCCAGGAACAACTGGCGCGCGCCAGGGACAAATCCGAGGCTTCCGCGGACAAGAAAGTGAGTTCGGTCAAGACGCCGGCACACAATCCTGATGCAATTGATGACGACGAGCCGCCGCAGAAATTGACAGCCCGAAATGAACTCACGCCGGAAGCGAACGTCCAAGACCGAGGTCTCGAGCAGGCTTTCGCCTCGCTCAAGGGCCATCTCCGGCTGCCGGTGCGGGGCGACCTTGTTGCCCGATTCGGCAGCAAGCGCGGCGACGGGCCTGCCTGGAAAGGCCTGTTCATCCGGGCTGCCGAGGGTGCCGAGGTGAAGGCGGTGGCGGCCGGGCAAGTGGTTTTCGCGGAGTGGTTGCGCGGATTCGGCAACCTGATCATCATTGACCACGGCGGCCAGTACATGACCATCTACGGCAACAACCAGGCAGTCCTGAAACGTGTGGGCGACGCAGTCCGGACCGGCGACGTCATCGCCAGCGCCGGCAACAGCGGTGGCAACGAAAATTCGGGTTTATACTTTGAAATGCGGCATCAAGGCCGCGCAATCGACCCACTCGGGTGGGTAACTATCAGGTGACACATGAGCAGCAAACTGAAGAACTTCGGCCTTATTGGTTTAGGCGTCATTGCAGGCATCGCAGGCTCGATGCAGTTTGAGGCAAGCGCACAGAAGCACACGTCGCCGCTGCCGCTGGAAGAATTGCGCCAGCTGGCCGATGTGTTCGGCCTGATCAAGTCGGATTACGTCGAAGCGGTCGAAGACAAGAAGCTGCTGACCGAGGCGATCTCGGGCATGGTGTCCTCGCTCGATCCCCACTCCGCCTATCTCGACAAAAAGGCATTCAAGGAGCTGCGCGAAGGCACCCAGGGCAAGTTCGTGGGCCTGGGCATCGAAGTCGGCATGGAAGACGGCTACGTGAAGGTCATCTCGCCGATCGAGGATTCTCCCGCGTTCAAGGCCGGCCTGAAGGCAGGCGACCTGATCACCCGGCTGGACAACACCCCCGTGAAGGGCCTGACGCTGGATGAAGCCGTCAAGCGCATGCGCGGCGAGCCCAACACCAAGATCACTCTCACCATCGCCCGCAAGGAAGAGGACCGCCCGATCATCGTCACCATCGTGCGCCAGGAAATCCGCGTGCAGAGCGTGAAGTCGAAGATCGTCGAACCCGGCTATGCATGGCTGCGGGTATCGCAGTTCCAGGAGCCGACGGTCGATGACATGGTCAAGAAGCTGCAGGCGATCTACCAGCAGGAGCCCAACCTGAAGGGGCTGGTGCTCGACCTGCGCAACGATCCGGGCGGCGTGCTGCCCGGCGCGATCGGCGTCTCCGCCGCCTTCCTGCCGAAGGACGTGCCGGTGGTCTCCACCAACGGCCAGCTGCCGGACTCGAAGCAGACTTTCTACGCGCGCCGCGAGTTCTACACCTCTTCGCGCGTGGCCACCAGCGACCCGCTGGCCAAGCTGCCGGAAGCCGTCAAGAAGGTGCCGATCGTGGTGCTGGTCAACGCCGGATCCGCCTCGGCCTCGGAGATCGTCGCCGGCGCGCTGCAGGACTACAAGCGCGCCACCATCATGGGCACCCAGACCTTCGGCAAGGGTTCGGTGCAGACCATTCGCCAACTGTCGGCCGATACCGCCGTCAAGCTGACCACGGCGCGCTACTACACGCCAAACGGCCGCTCCATCCAGGCCAAGGGCATCGTGCCCGACCTGCTGGTGGACGAAACCGCGGACGGTGACGGCCTGAACGGGCTGCGCCTGCGCGAAGCGGACCTGACCAAGCACCTGCTGAACGACAAGGACAAGGATGAAGCGGCCCGCAAGCTCGACGAACTGGAAGAGGAACAACGCCTCGCCGCCCTCGAGAAGAAGCGCAAGCCGCTCGAGTTCGGCAGCAAGGAAGACTTCCAGCTGGCGCAGGCGCTGAACCACCTGAAGGGCCAGCCGGTGCAGCTCTCCAAGTCGGCCAAGATCGAGAGCAAGAAGGAAAACACCATCAACGAAAACAAGAATGGAAACGGGAACGGCGAGAAGAAATAATCCCTTGCCCTGGAGGAAAAGGCCGCAGCGATGCGGCCTTTTTCATCTCTGCCGCTTCCCTCGCGCGAGTACAATCCCGGTATTGCCTCCTGCATGCCCATCCCCATGAACGACAACCAGCTGCTCCGTTATTCCCGCCACATCCTGCTCGACGAAATCGGCATCGAAGGTCAGGAAAAGATCCTCGCCGCAAATGCTCTGGTGATCGGCGCCGGAGGACTCGGGTCGCCGGTCGCGTTCTACCTCGCTTCGGCCGGCATGGGGCGGATCACGCTGGTCGACAACGACAGCGTGGACCTGACCAATCTCCAGCGCCAGATCCTGCACACGACCGAGCGCGTCGGACAGCCCAAGGCCGAGTCCGGCAAGGAGACGCTGGCACGCATCAACCCGGAGGTGGAGGTGGTGGCGCTGAAGGAGCGCGTGGAAGGCGAACGCCTGTCTGAGCTGGTGCGGCAGGCAAGCGTCGTGCTCGACTGCAGCGACAATTTCGCGACGCGCCATGCGGTCAACCGCGCCTGCGTGCAGCACAAGGTGCCGCTGGTATCCGGCGCGGCCATTCGCATGGACGGTCAGATCTCGGTGTTCGACACGCGTGGCGCCGAGTCGCCGTGCTACGCCTGCCTGTTCCCGCCCGAGCAGCAGTTCGAGGAAGTGCTGTGTTCCACCATGGGCGTGTTCGCGCCCCTCGTCGGCATCATCGGGACGATGCAGGCGGCCGAAGCCCTGAAGCTTGTCGCGGATATCGGAGAATCGCTCGCAGGGCGACTGTTGCTGCTCGATGCGCGCAACATGGAGTGGACGAGCATCCGTGTCGCACGCAACGCTGCCTGCAGTGTCTGCGGATAAAGGACCATAGGGTGGGTTTGGGGAAAGGGAATGAGGGCTTGGTAGGTTTCGTTCCTCCGTTCTTGGCGCGCACAGTGGATTTCGCTTCGCTCTACCCACCCTACAATCCTTTATAAAGAGCCGTAGGGTAGGTAGAGCGAAGCGAAACCCACCTGCGTCCGCTGGTGCACCACATTCAACTGCACGCGCTACTAATCCTGCAACAACATCCCTCGCATCGAACACGCGGGAACACTTTCCGCAAGCAGCAACGCCTGTTGCAAGCCCTCGTCCTGGGCGCGGGCGCGCGACTGAAATACCTGGGGCGAATCGTCGAACAGCACGCGCGAGGCGTTGTAAATCGCAAAATGCCGGCGTTCGATCGCCGTGTCAATGAGCTCTGCGTGCACGGATTCCGGTAATGCGGCAGCGACGGCAGGTTCGTTCGTCCGCTCGCAGGCGGCAAGCACAAGCAGCATGGCCATCAATCCTGCATGCTTGAAATTGTTCTTGTTTGCGTTCTTTTTCATGTCAATCTCCCTGACATGATTATTAATGTTTCAACTCCCCGTCCTTTGGCTTGTATCAACGGCCTTACACCTCGGGACTCGCATTCGGCAAGCACGCAACATCGGCGCCGTTACTGAGAATGCGCCGAGCGATGCCCATGGCCGGGTGCTACAATCGACCGGGCGTTCTATTTCCCCACCGCAACTCCTCCACGCCCCTCTCGATGTCCTTCGCCGATCTTGCCAAGCTGGTGTTCCTGTCCGCGATCTGGGGAGGCTCCTTCATCTTCCTGCGGATCGCGGCGCCCGAGGCAGGCCCGCTCCTGACCGCAACGCTGCGCACCACGCTTGCCGGCCTCGCCCTGGTCGCCTTCGCAACTGCGACGCGCGTGAAGATGGACTGGCGGGCAAACCTGAAACCCTTCGCGGTCGTCGGGTTGTTCGCGGTGGTGATTCCTTTTTCCTGCTTTGCGTTTGCCGCATTGCACCTGCCGGCGTCGCACTCGGCCGTGCTGAATGCCACCGCGCCGCTGTTCGGCGCCGTGTTTTCCATGATCTGGCTGTCTGAAAGGCTGACGCTGCAAAAACTGGCGGGGCTGCTGCTGGGGATCGCCGGCGTCGCCGTGCTGGTGGGTGCCGGCTCGGTGGCACTGACTCCGGTGATGCTGGCCGCGGTAGGCGCCTGCCTGGTCGCAGCCGCCGGCTACGCGCTGTCGAGCATCATCGTCAAGAAAACCGGGCATCCGGACGGCATCCATCCGATCGCAATGGCGGCCGGTTCGATGGCGCTGGGCAGCGTCGTGATGCTGCCGACCGTGCCGTTCTCGCTGCCGGCGGCCGTGCCCTCCTTCGCCGCGCTTGCCTCCATCCTGGCGATGGCGCTCCTGTCGTCCGGGCTCGCGCAGGCGCTGTTCATTCCGCTCATCGTCAAGGTCGGCCCGACGCGCGCCATGAGCGTCTCCTTCCTGATCCCGCTGTTCAGCATGCTGTGGGCCTTCCTGTTCCTGCAGGAGCCGATCGGCATGTCCACGCTGGTCGGCGGCGGCGTGGTCCTGATGGCGATGGGCCTGGTCCTCGGGGCGCCCCGCGGCAAGTCTGCGAAAGGACTGTGAGGCGATGCCGGCCTCGGCCCCCGCCTTCGCCATGCGCCATCCGCTGCTCACGGCACTGGCGCTTTCCTTCGGCGCGGCGATCTCGCTCGGCATCTCGCGTTTTTCCTATGCGCTGCTGCTGCCGCCGATGCGCACAGACCTCGACTGGTCCTACCTGCTGGCCGGCGCCATGAATACGGCAAATGCCTTCGGCTACTTCGTCGGCGCGCTGGTGACGCCGGCATTGATGCGCCGCGCCGGCGCGCAGGCGGCGCTCATCGGCGGCGCGCTGCTGACGGGGGTGTTCATGCTGCTGTCGGGCTTCGTCACCGATGCCGCCATGCTCCTGCTGCAGCGCGTGCTCGCAGGCATTGCGAGCGCCTTCATCTTCATTTCCGGCGGACTGCTTGCGGCAAGGCTGGGGACGCTGCATGCAAAGCGTGCCGGCTTCCTGATCGGACTGTATTACGGCGGAACCGGGTTCGGCATCACCCTGTCGTCGCTGCTGGTGCCGGCCGCGCTGGATGCGGCGCAGGGCAATGCACATGCCTGGCAATGGGCGTGGCTGGTGCTGGGCGGCGTGTGCCTGGTCATGACGCTGCTCATGGCCTTTCCGGCACGGCAGATCGACGGTGGCGCGGCAGCCGCCGGCGGACCCTCGCATTTCCGCGTGCACGCATTCGCATTCGGGCTGGCAGGCTATTTCATGTTCGGTGTCGGATACATCGGCTACATGACCTTCATCATCGCGCTGCTCAAGGAGCAAGGCATGCCGGCGGCGACGGTCACGTGGTTCTACGCGCTGCTCGGCCTTGCGGTGGTGGCATCCTCGCGCATCTGGGCGCGCATGCTCGACCGCTTCAAGGGCGGCCAGTCGCTGGCCATCCTGAACGGCCTGCTCGCGCTCGCCACCCTGCTGCCCGTGGTCACTGCCGCACCTGTCGCGGTGTTCGCCTCGGGCATCCTGTTCGGCGCGGTATTCCTGTCCGTGGTCGCGTCCACCACCGCGCTGGTGCGCCACAACCTGCCGGCCGAGGCGTGGCCGGCGGGCATCAGCGGCTTCACCACGGTGTTCGCCTTCGGCCAGATCGTCGGACCGACCATCGTCGGCTGGATTTCCGATGCAGCGGGCGGCCTGCAGCGCGGCCTGGTCTTTTCGGCGGCGGCACTCTTGCTCGGCGCCCTCCTCGCTGCGCGGCAACGCCCGCTGCAGCACCGCAACTAAACTCCTGTCCGATTCCGGCGAGCGCGCTTCACGCGTTGGCGCTATTCTGTCGCCTTCATCTATACGGGATTACCCATGCGAAGCGCCGATCTCATCCGCCTGCTCGTCCTCGCCGCCATCTGGGGCGCGTCCTTCCTCTTCATGCGCATCGTCGCGCCCGTGCTCGGCGCATTGTGGACCGCGGAAATCCGCGTCGCCGTCGCCGGACTGGCGATGCTGGGCTTCATGCTGCTGATGAAACGCGGCATGAACTTCCGCGCCCACTGGAAGCAATACCTCGTTCTGGGCACGATGAATTCCGCACTGCCCTTTGCTTTGTTTTCGTATGCGGCGCTGACCCTGCCCGCCGGCTACTCCGCTATCCTGAATGCGACCAGCCCGCTCTGGGGCGCGCTGGTCGGCGCGGCCGTCCTCGGCGAAACGCTGACGCCGCGCAAGATCGCCGGCCTCGTGACCGGCGTGGTGGGTGTCGCCTTCCTGGTCCGCCTGGGGCCCGCGCAGTTTTCGCCCGAGGTGCTGCTTGCCGCGCTTGCCTGCGTGAGCGCCGCGCTCTGCTACGGCATCGCGGGCGCGTATTCGAAAAAGAAATCCTCGGGAATCGCACCGCCCTTGATGGCCACCGGCTCGCAGCTCGGCGCGGCGCTGGTGCTGCTGCCCTTCCTGCCGCTGTCCCCGATACGCGGCGAGGTGACGCCTTTCGTGATGTTGATTACGCTGCTGCTCGCCTTGCTGTGCAGCGCCGTGGCCTACTTCATTTATTTCCGCCTGATCGCCGACGTCGGACCGACGAAGGCCCTGACCGTGACTTTCCTGATCCCGCTGTTTGCCCTGGTATGGGGAACCCTGTTCCTCGGCGAAGCGATCAACCTGAACACCGTCATCGGCTGCGGCATGGTGGTGCTGGCGACCTGGCTGGTGGTGTTCCAGCCGGTTCAGGCGGTGGCGAAGGAAGCCTGATCCCAGTCGATCACCGCGGGCAGCGCGCCGCGCAGGGCATTGCAGGCCACTACCGCTTCCGCGCGCCGCAGGTCGTCCAGCGTCAGCACGCGCACGACGGCATTCCATGCGGGATCGGCAAGCAGGACGCTGCGCATCACGCCGGGCAGCAGCCCCGACGCGAGCGGCGGCGTGGCCCAGCGCCCGTCAAGCTTGACGAAGACGTTGCTGCGGCCGCCTTCCGTCACCTCGCCCCGCTCATTGCAGAACAGCATATCGAACGCGCCCTGCGCTTCCGCCGCGCGCCACGCCGCGTCGTAATGCGCGCGCACGGTGGTCTTGTGGCGCAGGAACGGGTCGCCGGATGCGGTGCGCTGCCGGCCCACCAGGAGCTTGACGGGCGACGCGATCGGCGCGAGCGGGGTGTGCTGGATCGAGATCGCGCCATCCTGCCGCAGGGCGAGCCGGATGCGATGGGGTGCGTTGTCGCCGAATCCGTCGCAGGCGTCCTTCAATGCAGCACGGATCGCATCTTCATCGAACGCGAAACCGAAGTAATCGGCGGAAGCACGCAGGCGCTGCAGATGCAGGTCGAGGTGGCGGCATGCTTCGCCGCGTGTCGCGTGCATCGTTTCCAGCAACTCGAATTCGTTGGGCAGTCCGGTCAGGAATGAGGCTTTCAACCGGCATTCGGCGATCTCCTCCTGCGCCACGCTGTCATGCACGATGCCTGCGCCGACACCGAGTTCGCCCTTGCGTATGCCGTCTTCCCGAGGCGCCTGCAGCGTCAGGGTGCGGATCGGCACCGACAGGCAGAAGTCGCCGACCAGCCGCGTCCCCTGCGGCGCCTCGAACCAGCCGATCGCGCCGGTGTAAATGCCGCGCGGATCAGCTTCGAGCTCGCGAATGATCTGCATGGTCCGGCGCTTGGGCGCGCCGGTGATCGAGCCACAGGGATACAGCGCATCGAAGACATCGGCAAGCCGCACATCCTCGCGCAGCGACGCCTCCACCGTCGACGTCATCTGCAGCACGCTGCTGAAACGGTCGACGCTGAAAAGCCGCGGCACCTTGACCGTGCCGAATTGCGACACCCGGCCGAGGTCGTTGCGCAGGAGGTCCACGATCATCAGGTTTTCGGCACGGTTCTTCGGATCGGCTGCCAGCGCAGCAGCACGCTGTGCATCGATCGCCGCGTCACCGCTTGCCGCCGCCGTGCCTTTCATCGGCCGCGTCGTCACGATGCCTTGTGCATGCCGCACGAACAGCTCGGGGGAAAGCGACAGCACCGCGCGGCCGTCGGGCAGCATGATCAGTGCGCCGTACGGGACCGGCTGGCGTTCGCGCAGGCGGCGGTACAAATCGAGCGGTGCGCCGAAGGCATCGAAGCGCAGGCGATAGGTGTAGTTGATCTGGTAGGTGTCCCCTGCCTCGATGTAGGCATGGATGCGGGAGATGGCGTGCTCGAACTGCGCGTCCGTGACGCTTGCGCGGACCTGCGCAATGCCTGCGGGGCCGTCCTGTCCGCGCGCATCGAGCCACTGCCGCACCTGCTCGGACGACAGCCGTTCGCAGCGTTCGAACAGCAGCACTTGCGCGAGCGGCTCCGTGGCAGCGTGCGGCGCGATGCGATGCATCTGCGCGCCGAGTTCGTAATGGAACAGGCCGACCGCATGCCGGCCCTGGTGCAAGGCCTCTTCCATGCCAGCCAGCAGCGCAGGCAGTCCGGCGGCATCATGACAATCGAGCGCGCCGGCGAAACCCGTCAGTACCCGCGAGCGCGGATGGTCCGCACTGGCGTCGCTGTCGTCGAGCAGTGCGAAACAATCGTCGGCGGGATGGAAGGCGGCGTTCAAGGCAGTGCCCCGCAAGGGAAGCGGCGTGGGGTGAAACCGGTATTGTATCGCCGCCGCTTCAGCTGCCGCGTTTGGACAGGTAGATGCCCCAGAGCAGCAATGCGCCGCCGGCCATCTGCACCGGGCCGATGGCTTCCTGGAAGATCATCCATGCCGCCACCGCCGCCGTCAGCGGCTGGATCAGCAGGCTGACCGACGACAGGTTCGCCGGAAGATGGGCGGATGCATAGGCGATGACCGTCTGCCCGCCGATCTGCGCGACCAGCGCGAGCGCCAGCAAGGGCAGCCAGCCCGCCGCTTGCGCAGGCCAAAACGCGCCCGGCGCAGCGAGCGCGAAGGGCAGCAATGCGATGCCGGTGACCGTCGTGCTCCAGGCCATGAGGCGGGCCGTCGAATACGCATTGCGCGCATCCTTGATTACCAGCTGGTAGGCGGCATAGAAAACGGCGCTGGCCAGGCCGAGCCCATCGCCCAGCAGCTTGGTGCTGCCGTTGGCCGGGCCGCCCGCGTTCGGCCCCACCAGCATCATGGCGCCGGCCAGTGCGATCAGCATGCCGACGATGAAGATCGGAGCGAAGCGGACACGGTAGGCGACCCACATCCACAGTGCGATGAAGATAGGCGCGAAGTTCGACAAGAGAGTGGCGTTGGCCACGGTGGTGTAGTGCAGCGACAGGTGCCAGATGCCCATGTCGCCGGCGAAATAGATGCCGGCCAGGACCAGCGCCCTGGTGAAATCGGTGCGTTTGCCGGCAGCCTCGTCCTGCCCGCGCACGGCGAATGCCCAGGCCCACAGGAAAGGCGCGGCGAGGGCCATGCGCCAGAATGCCGAGGCGAGCGGATTGACATCCGACAGCCGCATGAAGATGCCGGCGAAACCGATTGCCATGCCGCCGACGAGCAGCGCGGCAAAGGCGAGTACGGGGAATTCTTTTTCGAGTGTCGTGTCCATGCAGCCGGCGGAAGGATTTGCAAAGACAGAGAGTGTACTGATCTTTGGTTACCGGCGCAGCACGCTATCGGGCGCAGAGGGGAAAACGGTGACGGGGCCGAACAATCCGGATAATCGGCCGCAAAGTAGCGAATCAAATTCGGACCCGGCCGGCAAAAAACCTTGAACTTTCAGCGCTCAGGCCAGCAGCATGGCGATCTGCGCCTGGGCGTTCTCCGACGGGCTGTGCTTGAAGCCGCTCTTGGCATAGCGGTGCCACTTGCCGACCACGACGCTCGTGATCAGGCTGGCGCGGACGGCGACTTCGCTCTCGCGTGCCTGCCCCTGCGTGGCGGCCACGCGCAGCGACTGCTTGATCGCCAGTTCCACGCGTTCGATGAATTGGTTCATGCGCGACTGCAGGCGTTCGTCCTCGTTGACCAGCGCGTCGCCGATCAGCACGCGCGTCATGCCGGGATTACGCTCGGCGAAGCCGAGCAGCATGGAGATGGTTGCCTGGACCTGCGAGAGGCCGTTTTCCTGTTGTTCGCTGATCTGGTTGATCAGGCCGAAGACGCTGGTCTCGATGAACTCGATCAGCCCTTCGAACATCTGCGCCTTGCTGGCGAAATGCCGATACAGCGCCGCCTCGGACACATCGAGCTTGGCAGCCAGTGCCGCCGTCGTGATCTTTTCCCCCTTCGGATGCTCCAGCATGGTCGCCAGAGTCTGCAGGATTTGAAGCTTGCGTTCGCCCGGTTTTGTGGTTGCCATGATTTTTAGAGGGTGTTATGAACTGGATTGAGGGTCGCGCAACGCCGAGAACCGGCCGAGTGCTAGGCGCAGCGACGCGCCGTGGCGGTTCCACGGCAAGGAGCTGCAACACCGCAGGCGGCCGGTTATCGGCGTTGCCCGGAGGGTTCTTACGAGAAGGGACGCATTGCGGTGTTGCGGCGCTTGCGCAGGCGCCCAGCCTGCGCGGCGCGCCACGCCTAGCACTGCATCCCTTCTCGTAAGAACGCGACCCTCAATCCAGTTCATAACACCCTCTAGGGTTGAGCAATCGGTTGGGTTTACCTCAGCCGGTGCAACATCTCGGGTAGTTGCCTTACGGATTGTACTTTGACATCGACAAAAATGGGGCGCTTTGTGAATCTTGGTATCTGACGCCCTGCAGCAAGCTGGCGCAGATTGGGGCTGGAGGCGAGGTACTGGGTCACCCAGGCGGTGCGCATGCCGAGCGCCTTGGCCGCCTTCAGGTTATCGGCCGTGTCCTCGACCAGGATGCAGCGGCGCGCCGGCACGCGCTCGCGCGCCAGCAGCTTGCGCAGCAGCTGTTTCGAGGGCTTGGGCCGCAGCTGGCCGTGCACGCGCATGGATTCGATGGGGATGTGCTTGGCGAAATGCCGGTGCAGGCCGAGGTGGCGCATCACGTCGTGGGAATAGCGGTGCGGGGCGTTGGTGAGGAGGATCTTGCGTCCCGGGAGGCGCCGCAGCAAACGCCCCAGGCCGCGTTCTGCACGGATCATGCCGGCAAGGTTATCGAACAGGTGGGCTTCGCGCAGGAAGTCATCCATGCGTACGTTGTGGTGCCTGACCATGCCGAGCAGGGTTGCGCCGTAGCGCTTCCAGTAAGCGAGGCGGGCTGCATTGACGGTTTCCGGGTCCGCCGGGTTTTCGCCATCTCCCAGGACCTTTGCCATAAATGCATTCATGTTGGCGTTAATCGCCGGGAAAATCGCGTGCGACGCGTTGTGCAGCGTGTTGTCGAGGTCGAACAACCAAATTGGAGAAGGCATCTGATACAGTCGGAGCCAGCCGCTGCAACAGCGGCACTCAGGGAGAAATAATGAAGTCCGGGGTTATTGTTTTGCTAAGCGTCTGCCTGGCCCTCTGGCTCGGGTTCGCGCATGCGGACAATGATGCAGCACCGGCCCCTTCCACACAAGCCAAGGCGCCCAAGGCACCCAATCGGGGCACCCTCTTCCGCGTCAGGCACCGGGGCAACACCGCCTACCTGTTCGGCACCATCCACGTCGGCCAGCCGGCCTTCTTCCCGCTGGAAGAGGAAGTCACACGCGCCCTCGCGCACGCCGGCAAGCTGGTACTGGAAATCGATATCCGCAAACCGGAACCCTTCCAGCTGGCGCTGCACAAGCACGGCATCTACCCGGTCGGCGAGACAGTCGACCGGCACCTGGGCCCGGCCACGCTGGTGCTACTGAAACAGGCACTGCAGGAAGCCGCCATTCCCTTCGACGATGTGCGGCACATGAAGCCGTGGCTGCTGGCCAACATGCTGGCCAGCCTCGATCTCGAGCGCCACGGCTACCAGCGCAGTCATGGCATCGAAATGTTCCTGCTCTCGCTGGCCGATAAGCAGGCTAAGGAAGTGCAGGAGCTCGAATCCGCCGAATACCAGATGTCGCTGTTCGACACCATGTCCGACGCCGAGCAGGAGCAATACCTGCGCGAGACCCTGGCGGAACTGGGCGACGGCAATGCATTGAAGAAGGCGCAGGCGCTGATCGATGCCTGGGCCCGGGCGGACGGCGCCGCGGCGGAAACGTTCATGCGCAACTTGCTTGGCGAGACGACCGCGTCTTCCCGGTTCACGCACCGGGTCCTGCTGGACAAGCGCAATCCGGAAATGGCGAGCAAGATCGAGGCGCTGCTGCACAATGAAGAGACGACCTTCGTCGGCGTCGGGTTGCTGCACATGGTCGGGGACACGGGGGTGCCGACCTTGCTGCGGCGGATGGGGTATGACGTTGAGAAGCTTTATTGAGCGCTTGGTGGGTTTCGCTGCGCTCTACCCACCCTACAGTCCTTTATAAACAACGGTAGGGTGGACAGCGCACAAAGGATCGTAGGGTGGGTAGAGCGAAGCGAAACCCACCGTGCGCTTAAAAGCCCGCCGCCCGCTCAATGCGAGCGAATCATCGTGCCAAACGCCTGCTCCGTCAGCACTTCCAGCAGCAGCGAATGCTCGATGCGGCCGTCGATGATGTGCACCGTGTTGACGCCCGACTTGGCGGCATCCAGCGCGGACGAGATCTTCGGCAGCATGCCGCCGGAAATCGTGCCGTCGGCGAACATCTCGTCGATCTGGCGGGCCGACAGGTCGGTCAGCAGGTTGCCTTTCTTGTCCATCACGCCGGGGATGTTGGTCATCATGATCAGCTTCTCGGCCTTCAGGATTTCCGCGATCTTGCCGGCGACGAGGTCGGCGTTGATGTTGTAGGCCTGGCCGTCTTCGCCGAAGCCGATCGGCGAGATGATGGGAATGAAGGCATCGTCCTGCAGCGCCTTCACCACCGCCGGGTTGATGGCGTCGATCTCGCCGACGAAGCCGATGTCGAGGAACTGGCCCGGGTTCTCCTTGTCGGGCATCTGCATCTTGCGCGCGCGGATCAGGCCGCCGTCCTTGCCGGTCAGGCCGACCGCCTGGCCGCCATAGTGGTTGATCAGCATGACGATGTCCTGCTGCACTTCGCCGCCGAGCACCCACTCGACCACTTCCATCGTTTCTTCGTCGGTGATGCGCATGCCTTGCACGAAGGTGCCCTGCTTGCCGATCTTCTTGAGCGCGTTGTCGATCTGCGGGCCGCCGCCGTGCACGACGACCGGGTTCATGCCGACCAGCTTGAGCAGGATGACGTCGCGCGCGAAGCCGTGCTTCAGGCGTTCTTCGGTCATCGCATTGCCGCCGTACTTGACCACGATGGTCTTGCCGTGGAACTTGCGGATGTAAGGGAGGGCCTGCGCAAGGATCTCAGCCTTGATTTGCGGCGCAACGCCGGACAGGTCGGTGTTAGGGTCGGTGAGGTCGGTCATGGCTGGTCCTGAAAAAGAATTTTCGCGATTTTACAGGGAAAGTGCGGTGATTTCCCGGCGGATTTCTTGTCCTGCCGTGGCCGATCCGCTACGCTTTGCCCAAATGACAATCCGCGCACGAAAACCGTGACATGACGTCCACACTGCACCAGGAACTCGATGCCCTGCGCCCTGCACTGGTGCGGTTTGCCGTCTTGCAGCTTCGCAACGAGGCGCTGGCCGAAGACGTGGTGCAGGATGCGCTGATCGCCGTCCTCGAAAAGCCGGACCGCTTCGCCGGCCAGTCCTCCCTGCGCACGTATGTGACCGGCATCCTCAAGCACAAGATCGTGGATGTGATGCGCGCATCGAAGCGCGAGTTCCGGATCGAGGCGGAAGACGGGCAGTCGGACGCCGACGCGATCGATGCCCTTTTTACACCGGATGGGCACACGGTCGACATGCCACGGCAGTGGGGCGACCCGGACGCGACGCTCGAGCAGAAGGATTTCTTCCGCGTGCTGGAAACCTGCCTCGACCGGCTGCCGCCACGGACCGCCAGGATTTTCATGATGCGGGAATGGCTGGAACTGGACACCGACGAAATCTGTAAGGAATTGGGCATCAGCGCGTCTAATGCCTGGGTCATGCTCTACCGTGCGCGGGTGCAACTGCGCGAATGCCTCGATCTGAACTGGTTTGGACAACGCTGATGCCGCTCAAGCCCACTTGCAAGGAAGTTCACCGCCTCACGTCCGAAAGCATGGACCGCGAGCTGACCATGGTCGAGCGCGCCCGGGTGCGCATGCATTTGCTGGTCTGCCATGCCTGCCGCAATTTCAATGACCAGATGACCATGATCCGGCATGCGATGCGGCGCATGATTCCGGACGGCGACAAGGGCGGCGATTCCGAGTGAAACCGGGGCTTGTGCAGACGCAGCAAATTTAAGCCCGCAACCCGCGATCTTCTCGCTACTTTCGCGCGCCCGCGCGGAAAATTCTCCGAACGAAAATTTGTATCCGCCGTGAAATACAAAATTTAATACCGGAAACCTCCTCCTAATATCAATTTCCACCATACCAACAAGGAGGAGATATGAAGCATTGGATGCGTATCGGATGCACGATGGCGGCACTACTCCTGCTCGGCGCGTGCAGCCGCCAGGTCACCGTGAAGATCGGCGTGGTCGCGCCGATGAGCGGGCCGCTCGCCCAGTACGGGAAGGACATCGCCAACGGCGCGCAGGTCGCGGTGGACGAACTCAACAGCGACCATTTCTCCATCAGCCGCAAGCGGGCGCGCTTCGAACTCGTGGTCGAGGATGACAAGGCCTCGCCCGAGGAGGGCAAGGCGGCTGCGAAACGCCTGATCGACGCCGGGGTCTCCGCGGTATTCGGCCACTTCAATTCTGGTGTCTCCATCGCGGCGGCGCCGTTGTATGCGGAAGCAGGCATTCCCCAGTTGTCGGTCTCGACCAACCCCAAGTACACCCGCATGGGATTGAAAACTGCATTTCGCATCACCGCGGATGACATCCAGCAGGGCGCGGCATTGGCGCGCCTGATCGGGGAAAAACTGCGGACGAAATCGCTTTACGTGGTGGACGATCGCACCACCTTCGGTGTCGGCATTGCCGACGAGGTCGAGCGCGGGGTGAAACTGAAGGCGCCGCCGGTGCGCGAGAGCGTCGACGGCAAGTCCGCCGATTTTGCCCAGCTCGCCAAGAAAATCACCGATGCCAACGCCGACGCGGTCTTCTTCGGCGGCGATGAGGCCGCGGGCCTGCCCTTGCTGAAGGCGCTGCGCCAGGCCGGGTCGACGGCGAAGTTCATCGTGGCCGACGCCATGTGCGACGTCTCCACGCTCAAGGGCGCGGGAGGCAGCGCCAACAGCAACTATTACTGCTCGATCGCGGGCGTGCCGCCGTCCTGGCTGTCCTCGGGCATCGGGTTCATGGACATGTACAAGGCCAAGTTCGGCCCGCCCGGCGCCTACTCCACGCTGTCCTACGACGGCATCCACGTCCTGGCACAGGCGATGCAGGAAGCCGGATCGGTCAAGCCGGAGACCTACCTGCCCGTGCTCGCCAAGGGCTCGTTCTCGGGCAAGATCCAGGGCGCGATCGAATTCGACGGCAAGGGGGACATCAAGGATGGCACCGTGGTGATCTACCAGGCGATCGGCGGGCAGCTTGTGGAGCAGCGCAACCTGCTGTGACGGAAAAATCTGCCGCCGTCATCCCGACGAAAGTCGGGATCCAGCGTCTTTAGCGGCGTCTGTTAACGTCGCTGGATCCCGGCATTCGCCGGGATGACGGAGTCAACTGCACGCGCGGACTTCCTGCTTCGGGAAGCCCGCCTTGACCTTGTCGAGCGCCGCTTTCGCATCCTCGTCGAGCTCGCGCAACTGGAAGGCTACCTGGCTCGACGTCACCGTACGCTGCCCGATACGCGCGCTGCGCACGCCCTTCCGGGTCAGTGCGGCAAGGTGGGCACGCGCCGCCTCTTCATGACGGAAGACCCCCAGCGAAATCCCCCAGCGCAGGCTGGAGTTGTCCTGGATGATGAAGAAATCTTCCACGCCGAGCGCGCGCAACTCGCCGGCCTTCTTGTCGGCGCCCTCCTTGTCCGCCTGCGGCGGGATGTACACCATGTGGCTCGCAACCTCCTGCAGCGCGCGCTGCTTCACGCGGTCGCCGAGGGAAAGCGAAGCGAGTTCGGCGCTGAAACGCTTCGCCTCGTCGGGCGGGAAGTTGCCGATCTCGGTGCAGGCGAGCACGACCGGCTTTTTCGCTTCCGATACCGGTGCAGATACGGGTTCGGGAGCAGGTTCAGGAGGCGGTTCGGGCGCCGCTGCCGGCGCAGGAATCACCCTGACCTTGTCGGCGTTGATCTGCTGTTTCATGCGCGCGGGTTCGCGGCCGCTGGGCAGGAGCGCGTCGAAGTAGCCGTGCTGGTAGGCGAGCAGGCCGGCATTGCCGAGCAACAGGATCCAGAAGAAGAATTTCAACATCATGTATTCATCGCAGCCTTGTGCAGGCCGATCAGCACGAGATTGTCGATACGCCGGTGCGGCACCGTCAAGTGCGGCGAGACCAGCGCCGCCGCGCCGCCGGAGAGGATGCATTCCACCTTGCCGCCGTGCCGCGCGTGCGCAGCGACGGCTCGCTCGATGGCTCCGGTCTGCGCGGCGAGGCATCCGCTGACGATGGCCGCGTCGGTGTGGTCGGCGAAGGGTTCCGCAATGTCGAGATGCTCGGCGACCTGCGGCAGTTGCGCGGTGTTCTTCGCCAGCGAATTCGCCATCAGCCCGAGTCCGGGCAGGATCATCCCCCCGAGGAAGACGCCGTCCGCGGTGATGGCATCGACCGTAGTCGCCGTCCCGCAGGTGGCAACCACCAGTGGTTGCGCGGGGAACAGCGCATGCGCGCCGATGGCCGACGCAAAGCGGTCGCAGCCAAGCTGCCCCGGATTGCGATAGTTGTTGCGGATACCGGCCAGCGTCGGCACGGACGCGAACCATTCGAGAGGCACGGGCTGCATGCCGAAGGCGCCGAGCAGCACATGCTCGATGCACTCGCGCATCGCCTGGCCGGCCACATTGGACGCGAGCACGCGCACCACGCGGTGCCGCCGCCAGGCATCGCTCAGGCTGCGCACCTGCGCGTGTTCGACCATGCCGGACTCGGCCCAGCGGCCGAGTGCGTCCGGGCTGCGCTCGCTGCTGGGCACTACCGCCCATTTGACCCGTGTATTGCCTGCGTCGATCAAGAGCAGCATGGTTTACTCCTTCGGCCGCAGCGAAACATCGCCGGCCATGATGGCCTGGCGCCCCGCCGGGGTATCGAGCAGGAAGCGCCCGATGTCGTCGACGCCGACGGCGACGCCCTCCTGCTGCACGCGTCCATTGTCGAGGATCATCACCGGCTGGCCGGCATAGGCATGCAGCGCGTTCCAGCGCGGCGTGAACGCGTTCAGTCCCTCGTGCTCGAACTGCACCAGCGCTTCCGCCAGGCCGCTGGCGAGCGTGGCCATCAGCATGTCCTGGTCCAGCTCGGCCAGCCAGGGAATGCTGGCGACCGGTCGGCCGATTTCGGCCGACATGCTTTCGCTCAGCGCCATGTTGATGCCGATACCGATCACCGCCCAGCTCGCGTCGTGCGGGACGTGGCCTGCGGCGGCGGATTCGATCAGGATACCGGCAAGCTTGCGGCCCTCGTGCAAGACGTCATTGGGCCATTTGAGCCTGACCTGCACGTTGAACATGGCCAGCGATTCGGCAATGGCCACGCCGACGGCGAGCGGCAGGCCGACGAGCGCGTGCACCGGCAGGCTGAACTTCCAGGCGAGGGAAAATGTCAGGGACTTGCCCGGCGCGGAAAGCCAGCTGCGTCCCGCGCGGCCGCGTCCAGCGGTCTGGGAACGGGCGACGAGCAGCGTCGGTGCGGCGAGCGTAGGCAACGCAGCAAGCAGGTCTGCATTCGTGGAGCCGGTTTCTTCCACCACCCGCACATCGAGGTGCTGGGCGGCGGAGCGGCACAGGGCGGCGATGCGCTCGGAAGTCACAGTGATCATCCGCACATTGTAGCGGGATGCTTGCCGAAGGTTAAATCGCGTTGATGCCGGTCATGTGCCGCGGGATGACCCTCGTGCCTTTCTCCCTTACACTATCCCGATGCCAAATGAACAAGCGCCGACTCTGAGCATCAGCAAAGGAACGCAGCCCGCCGTTGCCGCCGCCGGGCGATGGCAGGTCAATGCGCTGGCCGACCCGGCGACGATGCGCGCACTGAGGAACGCATTGCAGACGCTGCCGAAGGATGCCGGCACGTGGGACCTCACGCAGGTCACCGGCCTGGACCACATCGGCGCCCAGCTGTTCTGGAATGCGTGGGGCAAGTCGCGTCCCCGCCGGCTGGCGCTGGCGCCGGAACATGAGGAAGTTTTCCAGCGCATCGAGCAGTCGGGCGCGCTCACCCTGCCGCCGCCGGAAAAGCGGCCCTGGTACTCGCTGCGCGGCATCTCGCTGCTGATCCATGATTTTTCCGGCCACCTGATCAGTTTCGTCGGCCTGATCGGGCAGCTTGCACTGGACCTCGGCACCTTCCTGAGACACCCCTTGCGGGGGCCGTGGAAGGAAATCTCGGCGCATATCTTCCATATCGGCTACCAGGCGCTGGGCATAACCGCGCTGGTGGGATTTTTGATCGGGGTGGTGCTGTCCTACCTGTCGGCGCAGCAACTGCACACCTTTGGAGGCGACATCTACCTGGTCAACATCCTCGGCATGTCCATCGTGCGCGAACTCGGCCCCTTGCTGGCGGCGATCCTGGTTGCCGGCCGCTCCGGATCGGCAATCACCGCGCAGCTCGGCGTCATGCGGGTGACCGAGGAACTGGATGCGATGCTGGTGATGGGGATGCCGCACGGCTTCCGGCTGATCATGCCGCGCGTGCTCGCGCTGGCCGTTTCCATGCCGCTGCTCGTGGTGTGGACCGATGCCGTCGCGTTGCTCGGCGGCATGGCGGCGGCCAAGCTCGAACTGGGCTTGTCCGCCACTTACTTCCTGCAGGAATTGCCGGCCGCCGTGCCCTTGCCGAATTACTGGATCGGACTGGGCAAGGGCGTCGTGTTCGGCTGCCTGATCGCGCTGGTCGCCTGTCATTTCGGCCTGCGCATCAAGCCCAATACCGAAAGCCTGGGCCAGGGAACCACCTTGTCGGTGGTGACCGCCATCACCGTGGTCATCCTCGCCGACGCGGTGTTCGCGATCGTGTTCAAGGGAGTGGGCTTCTGATGGCGCAGCCGATCATCCGCATCCGCGACCTGCGGACGCAGTTCGACCAGTTCGTCATCCACCAGGACCTGAACCTCGAGGTGCAGCAGGGCGAGATCCTGTCGCTGGTCGGAGGCTCCGGTTCGGGCAAGACCACGCTGCTGCGGCAGATGCTCGGACTGGAACGCCCGACAAGCGGGCGCGTGGAAGTGTTCGGCGAGGACATCCACAAGGTCGGCGGCGCGCAGTTGCGGCGCTTGCGCAACCGCTGGGGCATGCTGTTCCAGCACGGCGCGCTGTTCTCGGCGCTGACCGCGCTGGACAATGTCGCGCAGCCGATGCGAGAACTCGGCGCCCTGCCCGAGGACCTGATCCGCGACGCGGCGCTGCTGAAGCTGGACATGGTGGGCATCACGCCCAAGGATGCGCAGAAAATGCCCTCCGACCTGTCCGGCGGCATGGTCAAGCGTGTCGCGCTGGCGCGCGCGCTGGCGCTGGAACCGGAACTGCTGTTCCTCGACGAACCGACCGCCGGCCTCGACCCCGACCTGTCGGAAAGTTTTGTATCCCTGATCCGCAGCCTGCACCAGCAGATGCGGCTGACGGTGGTGATGGTCACGCACGATCTGGACACGCTGTTCGCGCTGTCGACCAAGATCGCGGTGCTGGCGGACAAGCGCGTGATTGCGCTCGGCACGCCGCAGGAAGTGATTGCATTGCCGCATTCGTTCATACAGCGTTTCTTCCTCGGCGAGCGCGGACAGCGTGCGCTGGAGGTATTGCGCGACAAGGAAATGGAACCGAATCATGGAAAATAAGGCGCATGCGCTCATCGCCGGCCTGTTCACCATCGTGCTGCTGGCCGCCGCCGTATTCATCGGCATCTGGCTCAACCGCGACCGGGTGGAATACGTGCCCTACCAGATCGCCACCAAGCTTTCGGTGCCCGGCCTCAATCCGCAGGCGGCGGTGCGCTACCGCGGCCTCGACGTCGGCAAGGTCGATGCCATCACCTTCGATCCGCAGGTCGTGGGACAGATCCTGGTGCACATCAGCGTCAAGCCGGATACGCCGATCACGCAATCGACCTTTGCCACGCTCGGCTACCAGGGCGTGACCGGCATCGCCTACGTACAGCTCGATGACGACGGCAGCAAGCCGGTCAAGCTGTCCAGCACGCCGGAGCAGGTGGCGCGCATCGAGATGCGGCCCAGCCTGTTCGACCAGTTGCAGACGCGCGGGCTGGCCATCCTGGAGCAGACCGAAGAAGTCGCCACGCGCATCAACGGCATGCTCAACCCCGAGAATCAGAAAGCCATCCTCGCCGCCTTCGACAATGTCAGCAAGGCGGCGACGGAACTCGAGACCATTCCGCGCCAGCTCGAACCGACGCTGGCAAAACTGCCCGCCGTGACCGCGCAGGCACAGAAATCACTGGCCTCGCTGGATGCGTTGTCGAAGGATGCGAGCGCGCTGGCGAGCAGCCTGAACAGCATCGCCACGACGATGAATGCGCCCGGCGGTACGCTCGCCACCGTCACCGATACCGCTGCGCGGCTCGGCGCCGTTGCGGAACGGATCGAACATGACACACTGCCGCTTGCCAGCGATGCGCGCGCGACGATCCGCGCGCTCAACCGTACGCTGGACAATCTGAGCGAACGTCCGCAAAGCGTGTTGTTCGGCTCGCCGGAAATCGCGCCGGGACCGGGCGAGCCGGGCTTCACCGCGCCGACGAATTAAGGGAGGACAATAATGAAAAAGTGCTTCTACGCCGTCGCGCTCGCCTGCAGCGTCCTGCTGTCGGCCTGCGCCATCGGGGGCAAGTCCGGATCGGCCACGCTGTACGACCTGGGTCCGCTGCACGCGCAACCCGTCCCCACCGGCCTGCCGCCTCTGCCCGCGGTCAGCATCGCGGGGGTGCAGGTCCCTGTCTGGCTCGACAGCAGCATGATCTTCTACCGCCTCCATTACGCCAACGCGCAACAACCCCGCCCCTATGCGCAGGCGCGCTGGACGATGACGCCGGCGCAACTGCTGACCCAGCACCTGAAGGCCCGCATCGTGCAGGCGGGCGGAGTTGCCCTCGCCGCGTCGGACGGGGCGATCGACGTGCCGGTCCTGCGCATCGAGGCGGACGACTTCACGCAGCACTTCACGTCGCCGGGGGAAAGCGCGGGCCAGGTCGCGCTGCGCGCATCGCTGTTCCGCGGCCGCGCGCTCGTGGCGCAGAAAAGCTTCATCCGGCGGGCGCCTGCGCCAAGTGCGGACGCCGGCGGCGGCGCAGCCGCGCTGGCGGCGGCCAGCGACGCGGCCATCGCCGACATCATCCAGTGGCTGCAGGGCCTTCCCCTGAAATAATTTCGCTTGCCGCAACACCCTCATCTGCCGAAAATACGTTTACCTGCAACACAGAAGGCCAAGCTTGCTCTCCGAGGAAAATCCGCAGATCACCGCCGGCGAACCGGACCAGGTTGCGAGTGTGTCCACATTCGCACGGGCCGGCCTGCTGATGTACACCTTCCTGATCGTCTACGCCAGCCTGTATCCGTTCTCCAACTGGAGCGATATCGGCCTGCCGCTGTGGGCGTTCCTGATCATGCCGATGCCTCACTACTGGACCGGCTTCGACGTCGCGACCAACATCGTCGGCTACCTCCCCTTCGGCATGCTGGTGGTGTTCGCGCTCTATCCCGGCTTGCGCGGCCTGCCGGCGACGATCGCGGCCATCTTCGCGGGCTTGCTGCTGTCGGGCGCGCTGGAAGCGGCACAGACCTTCCTGCCCAACCGCGTCTCGTCCAACCTCGATTTCCTGACCAACCTGGCGGGCACCGTCGTCGGCGCCTTCCTCGGCGCGCTGCTCACCCGTGCCTTCCTTGAACAAAGCCGCCTGCTGCAGCTGCGCCGCGACTGGTTCATCACCGACGCCGGGCGCGGGCTGATTGTCGCCGGCCTGTGGCCGCTGGCGCAGATTTACCCGCAGGGCTACCTGTTCGGCCATGGCCAGGTGATGCCCGTCCTTTCCAACTGGTTGTCGGACTGGCTGGAAACGCCGGTCGACCTGGTCGCGATCCTGGCCAGCGACATCCACCTCTCGGTGCAGGAATACTGGCTCGCGGAAACGCTGATCACGGCGTTCGGGATGATCGGCGCGGTACTGACCCTGTCGATCCTGTTGCGCAAGCAGGCGCCGAAACCGGTATTGCTGGCACTGTTCCTGATGATTGCGGTCGCAGTGAAAGTGATGGCCAATGCGGTGCTCTTCACGCCGGCCAATGCGCTCGCATGGCTGACGCCGGGCGCCAAGGGCGGCCTCGTGATCGGGACGATGATGCTCGGCGGCCTGGCCTATGCGCCAGCCGTGGCACAGCGGCGCCTCGCCGCGCTCTGCCTGGTCCTTGCCTTCATTGCCATCAACCTGGTGCCGGCAAACCCCTATTTTGTCGCCACGCTGCAGGCATGGACGCAAGGGAAATTCCTCAATTTCAACGGGGCCGCGCATTTCCTGTCGATCTTCTGGCCGTTCTTCGCCCTGTGGTTCCTGCTGCATCCGGCGCACCGCGTGAAGCGGTCCTGACCGGGGTGTATCATTGCCGCTTTTGAAGTAGCGGATTCTTGCGAGATCGACATGCCTGACAAGCCTTATTACCAACACCACGTTTTCTTTTGCCTGAACCAGCGCGAGGAAGGCCGTCCTTGCTGCCATGACAAGGGCGCGCAGGCGGCGCAGGAACACGCCAAGGCCCGCATCAAGAAGCTCGGCCTGAGCGGCCAGGGCAAGGTGCGCATCAACAAGGCCGGCTGCCTCGACAGGTGCGAGGAAGGCCCGGTGCTGGTCGTGTATCCCGAGGGCACCTGGTATACCTACGTGGACCAGCACGATATCGACGAGATCATCGATGAGCATCTCGTCAAGGGCAATGTCGTTGACCGCTTGAAGATCTGACATGAACTCGCAGACCCAGCGCTTTTCCCTGCGCGGCGCCGCAGGCAACATCGAATGCGCGCTCGACCTTCCGTCCGAAGCGCCGCGCGGTGTCGCACTTGTCGCACATCCGCATCCGCTGTACGGCGGCACCATGGACAACAAGGTCGCGCAGACCCTGGCGCGCGCCTTTGTCGCCCTCGGCTATGCGACGGCGCGCATGAATTTCCGCGGCGTCGGCAAGTCGGAAGGGGAACACGACGCCGGACGCGGCGAGACCGACGACATGGCAGTGCTGCTGCAGCACATGCAGCAACAGTATCCCGGCCTGCCTGTCGCGCTCGGCGGTTTCTCCTTCGGCACTTTCGTGCAGTCGCAGCTGCAACAGCGGCTTGTCGCAGACGGCAATCCGGCCGAGCGCCTCGTGCTGGTCGGCAGCGCCGCCGGAAAATGGGCGATGCCGGACGTTCCCGCCAATACCATCCTCATCCATGGTGAGCAGGATGACACGATCCCGCTGGCCGATGTCCTGGACTGGGCGCGTCCGCAAGACCTGCCCGTCATCGTGATCCCCGGCGCCGATCACTTTTTTCACCGCAAGTTGCAACATATAAAGAGTTTCGTGGTCGAAATGTGGCACCGCTGAAAGACTGCTGAAGTGCAGCTTTCTGCGGGGCTATAATTCCCACTCGTTTACTCTTGTTCCGCCCGGTCTCCGCGCGGGGTTTCAATCTGCACAATCCATGAAAAAGCTCATTGCCGCCCTTGCGGCCTCCCTCCTCACGATCACTGCCGCGTTCGCGCAGGCACTGCCGCCGCCCACCATCGCCGCCAAGTCCTGGCTGCTGCTCGATGCCACGAGCAACCAGGTTCTCGCCTCGCAGGATGCCAACATGCGGGTCGAACCGGCTTCGCTGGTCAAGATCATGACGGCCTACCTCGCTTTCTCCGCCATCAAGGAAAAGCGTCTCGACCTCAACCAGATGGTCAACGTGTCCGTGCGCGCATGGAAGGTCGATCCGAGCAGCTCGAAGATGTTCATCGATCCGGCGACCCCGGTGAAGGTGAATGACCTTCTCTACGGGCTGATCGTGCAATCCGGCAACGATGCCGCCGTCACGCTGGCCGAAGCCGTGGCCGGGACCGAGGAAACCTTCGTCACCCTGATGAACCGCGAGGCCGAGCGCATGGGCCTGAAGAACACGCGCTACGCCAATCCGCACGGGCTGCCGCATCCGGACAACTACACGACCGCGCATGACCTGTCCATCCTCGCCACGCGCATGATCGCGGACCATCCCGAGCTGTACAAGATTTACGCGACCAAGGAATTCACCTATAACAAGATCACGCAGCCGAACCGCAACCGTCTGCTGTGGCTGGATCCGACCGTCGACGGCATGAAGACCGGGCACACCGCTGCCGCCGGCTACTGCCTGATCTCCACCGCCAAGCGCCCGAACGGCGCCGGCGACCGCCGCCTGATTTCCGTCGTGCTGGGCACGGTGTCCGACCAGGTGCGCGCGCAGGAAAGCCAGAAGCTGCTGAACTGGGGCTTCCAGAATTTTGACACCGTCAAGCTGTACGCCAAGGGCCAGCCGGTGGCAACGCCGGAAGTCTGGAAGGGCTCGCAGGGCCAGGTGAAGATCGGCTTCACGCAGGACGTGTATGTCACCGTGCCGAAGGGCGTGGCGGACAAGATGAAGCCGGTGCTCGAGCGCAAGGACCCGCTGGTCGCGCCGGTGGCGCAGAACAGCAAGGTCGGCACGCTGAAAATGATGGTCGACGGCAAGGCGCTGACCGAGCTGCCCGTCGTGGCGCTGGAACAGGTCAACCAGGCCAGCATCATCGGCCGCGCATGGGATTCCATGCGCCTGTGGATGAAGTAACGCCGCTGCAGGGTGCAGGCATGCACCCTGCGTCTCCCAACGGAACGGAGAACGCCATGCCTGCATACATCATCGGCCATATCACGATCAAGGACGCCGCCCGATGGGCGGAGTACCGCGACAAGGTCGGGGCCACCATCACTGCCTGGGGCGGCGAGCTTGTCTTCCGCGGCAAGCAGCTCAAGGTCCTCAACGGCACCCACACCCATACCGATGCCGTCGTCGCCCGTTTTCCCGACGCGGCCGCGCTTCTCGGATGGCACGACTCTCCCGAATATCAGGCGCTCATCCCGATCCGCGATGCCGGCGCCGACGTCACCCTCGTCAGCTACGAAACCTGAAGGAAGCGCCATGCACGACCCGCTCGTCTACCTGAACGGCGAATTCACGCCCTTGTCGGAGGCGAAGGTCCCGGTGCTCGACCGGGGCTTCATCTTCGGCGACGGCGTGTATGAAGTCATCCCCATCTACGGCGGGAAGATGTTTCGCGCGAAGCAGCATATGGCGCGCCTGTTCCGCAGCCTCGCGGCCATCGGTATCCCCAACCCGTACAGCGAGGATGAATGGATGGCACTGATCGGAAAGGTGACGGACGCATGCCCGGACGATACACAGCTCGTGTACATGCAAGTGACGCGCGGGGTAGCCAAGCGCGCCCATGCCTTCCCCGCAGAGGTGAAGCCGACCGTGTTCATCATGACCAACCCCTACACGCCGCCTGACGCGGAAGCAGTCAACAATGGGGTGCGCTGCGTGACGACGGAAGACTTGCGCTGGATGCGCTGCGATATCAAGTCCGTTTCCCTGCTGGGCAACGTGCTCGCCGCACAGCACGCAGCAGAGAATGGGGCACTGGAAGCGATCCAGTTCCGCGAAGGCTTCCTCAGCGAGGGGGCGTCATCGAACGTTTGGATCGTGCGCGACGGCACCGTGTATGGCCCGCCGAAAGACAATCGCGTCCTGGAGGGCATCCGCTACGGTCTGCTCCAAGAGCTGTGCGCGGCCTGCCGCATCCCGTTCGCGCTCAAGGCCATCGCGCGCGATGAAGTGTTTGCCGCCGACGAAGTCCTGCTGACCTCCGCCGGGCGCGAAGTGCTCGCCGTCGTGTCCATCGACGGCCTGCCGGTGAACGGCGGCAAGCCGGGCCCGCTGTTCGGCAAGCTGTACGCGGCTTACCAGGATGCCAAGAGGGCGTAAAATACCGGCATTGAAGATTCTGCCGTCATGCGACATCCGCAGCGGCGCAGCGAGCATTGCCATGTCCCAATCCACCGACAGCCTCATCGAGTACCCGAGCGATTTCCCGATCAAGATCATGGGCGTCATGCAGGAAAATTTCGCCC
The DNA here is from genome assembly GCF_035654295.1 of Noviherbaspirillum sp. GTDB lineage: Bacteria > Pseudomonadota > Gammaproteobacteria > Burkholderiales > Burkholderiaceae_D > Noviherbaspirillum. The sequence continues at coordinate 27,129 of NZ_DASRXF010000209.1, forward strand.
AGACGATGGTAGACGTGGTCACGGCGTACGACCCGACCTTCCATGCCGGCAAGATGGAAATGCGCCCCTCGTCCAAGGGCACTTACCTTTCGCTCACCGTCACCGTGCGCGCCACCAGCCGGGAACAGCTCGACAATCTCTACCGCGCGCTGTCCTCGCATCCGATGGTGAAAGTCGTCCTGTAATCACACCACCGGTTGCGCCAGGCGCGCCACCTCTTCCAGGATCCAGTTCCTGAACGCCTGCACCTGCGGCTTGTGCATCGACTCCGGGGGGCAGACGAGATAGTAGGACTGCGGGCAGCGGATCGCCACGTCGAACAGCCGCACCAGCTCGCCCGATTCGATATCCGAGAAGGCGAGGGAATGGCGCGCCAGCGCAATGCCGTTCCCTTCCACCGCCGCGCGCACCAGCATCGACGAGTCCTGGAACACCAGCCCGCCTGTCGGCTCCAGGAAGTCCAGCCCCGCCGCCCTGAACCACGGCGTCCACGGTTCCATTTCACAACGCAGCAAGGGATGTTTCGCCAGCTGTTCCGGCGTGCGCGGCAGCTTGCCGTGGTTGAAGCGCGTGCTCACCACCGGATAGAAATAATCGTCCGTCAGCTTTTCGGCAGACAGGCCGGGGTAGTTGCCGCGGCCAAAGCGGATGCCGATATCCACCGACTCGCGCACGAAGTCGGTCAGCTGGTTGCTGGACTGGAGCATGACCTCCATGTCGGGATACAGCTCGATGAAGCGACCAAGGCGCGGCGACAGCCAGCGTGCCGCGAACGAGGTCAAGGAGGTCACGGTGAGCCGGTTCTGCCGGCTGTCGGCCTGCAGCGCCGCCGCGGCGGCGGCGATATCCCCCAGCGCCTTGCGCAAGGTGGTCGCAAAGCGCTCGCCTTCGGGAGTGATGGAAATGCGCTTGCCGTGGCGCGCAAACAGCGCCACGCCCAGCTCCTCTTCCAGCGCGCGCACCTGGTGGCTGATCGCTCCATGGGTCACATGGATTTCCTCGGCCGCGCGCGAGAAATTACCATGCCGCGCGGCCGCCTCGAAGGCGCGCAGCGCAGCCAGGTTGGGAAGTCGCCTGAAGTCAGCCATATGTGAGCGATACTAACAAGAGAATCAAAAATATATCGTTTAGAACGGCGCATGACAAGGACTATGATGCTTTCACGGAGACGGAAAAAGCCATCCTGCAAGCCTGCAGCGGCATCCTTCCCGACATTCCAGGAGCGATATCATGAGAGGGCTATTCACAAACAGGACACTCAGCATTCCCACCGGCCACGCCGTTTCCGGCACGCCTGACCGCGCCGATACCCTGCGCATCCAGCGCGGCCGCGTTTGGATTACCGTCGAAGGCATCAAGCACGACTACTTCCTGCATGCGGGCGATACCTTCACCGCCGTGCCGGGCCGCCTGACCGTGCTCGAAGCCGACCAGGACGCGAGCGTGGAATTGCGCCGCCCGAACGCCGGCCGTATCCTGAAAGGCATCGGACAGCGCGTGGCAGGGTTCCTGCACGGAATCACCGGGCATGCAGTGGTCCAGACCTCTCTCAAACGTCATCGCACCTGCGACGCGTGCTGACGCGACGCCCGGCAAAGGAAGCGTACATGCAAGCAGCCATCTACACCCGCACCGGCCCCGCCAGGGAAGTCCTCAACGTGACCGAGGTCGCCACCCCGGCCGCCGGGCCGGGCGAGGTCCGGATCCGGCTCTCCTGGTCGGGGGTCAATCCATCCGACGTCAAGACCAGGGCCGGGGTGCGCAATTCCACCCTTCCCTTCCCGCGCATCATTCCGCACAGCGACGGCGCGGGCGTGATCGACCAGGTGGGTGAAGGCGTGGACGCCGGCCGCATCGGCCAGCGCGTGTGGACATGGAATGCTGCCTGGGGGCGCGCAGATGGCACGGCCGCACAGTACATCACGCTGCCGGCCGCCCAGGCCGTTGCGCTGCCCGATGGTATTCCCGGCGAGGTCGGCGCCTGCCTCGGCATTCCCGCGCTGACCGCATGGCAGGCGGTGTATGTCGATGGCGGGGTGGCCGGCAAACGCGTGCTGGTCGCCGGCGGCGCCGGCGCGGTGGGCAACTACGCGGTGCAGATGGCCAAGCGAGCCGGCGCCGCGCTAGTGATCGCCACGGTGAGCAGCGCCGAAAAGGCGGCGCTGGCCAGGGATGCGGGCGCCGACGTGGTCCTGAACTACAGGACGGAAGACCTCGTCGCCGCGGTACTGGCCGCGACCGACGGCGCGGGCGTCGATCGCATCATCGAAGTCGATTTCGGCGCCAACGTCGGCCAGGACATCGCCATGCTCAAGCCGGAAGGCGAACTCGTGGTTTACGGCAGCAACAGCCCGGAAATTGGCGTTCCCTTCGTGCCGTCCATCCTCAAGAACATCCGGATGCGCTTTTTCATCGTCTACAACCTGTCGCCGGCGGACCGTGCCGCGGCGCTTGCCGGACTGACCGGGCTGCTGGAAGAAAACGCGCTGATGCACAACATCGCCGCCCGCCTGCCCCTGGCGCGCATCGCCGAGGCGCATGAACTGGTGGAGAGCGGCAAGGCAGTCGGCAATGTCGTGCTGTCCATCGAATGACGCGCCGGAGAACTTCATGAAAGATTGCTGCCACCTTGCACAGGTCAACATCGGCCGCGCCCTCGGCCCGATGGACGGCCCGGTGATGGCCGGCTTTGCCGCCCGGCTCGACGAAATCAATGCGCTTGCCGAATCCAGCCCCGGCTTTGTCTGGCGCCTGAAAACCGATGCCGGCAACGCCACCTCGCTCCAGCCGTATGAAGACGAGCGCATCCTGATCAACCTGTCGGTCTGGGAATCGCCGGAGCACCTGAAGCAGTTCGTCTATCGCAGCGCGCATGCACAGGTCATGCGCCAGCGCAAGGAGTGGTTCGCCCGCTTCGGCGACGCCTACGTCGCGCTCTGGTGGATACCCGCCGGGGATGTGCCGACCATTGCCGAAGCCAAGGAGCGCCTGCACTACCTGCAGCTCAACGGCGAAAGCGAATTCGCCTTTTCCTTTGCCAAACTGTTCCCGGCGCCCGGCACCATCGTCCGCTGCGCCTCGTCCCTGGAGCCACACGCACAATGAGCATCGATCATCTCGGCCTGGCTGTGGCCAATCTCGAAAACAGCCAACGCTTCTACGTTCAGGCACTTGCCCCGCTGGGTATCCGCTACATTCGCGAAGTTGGCGGCTGGGCCGGGTTCGGCAAGGACGGGCTGGAGAGTTTCTGGCTGGGCCGGCAAACCGCGCCACGGACGCCGTCACACTTCGCATTCGCCGCGCGCACCCGCGACGAGGTCCGCGCCTTCTATGAAGCGGCGCTCGCAGCCGGCGCCAAGCCGAACAAGCCGCCGCAAGTGCTGGACATCTATCACCGGAATTTTTTTGCAGCAATGGTATTCGACCCGGACGGTAACAATGTCGAAGCCGTCTGTCACATCATCGAACAGGGAGAGGAATAAACACATGAAAGTCATTCGCAGCAGGGAGTTCACGGCCGAGCGCGCCTGGGGCGCGCTGCCCATTGCAAACATGAATGGCGTCACCACGCGCCTGCACTGGACGGACGCGCCCTACAAATGGCACGTCAACGACGGCGAGGAAGTGTTCGCCGTGCTCGACGGCACCGTCGACATGCATTACCGCGAGAATGGCACGGAGCATGTGGCGGTGCTGAACACCGGTGATGTCTTCTTTGCCGGCATCGGCTGCGAGCATGTCGCGCACCCGCGCGGCGCGGCGCGCATTCTGGTGATCGAAAAAGAAGGCAGCGTGTAGATGAACGTCGAGGTCCAGATCGTCAATGCCTTCGTGGACAACGGCGAAGGCGGCAATCCGGCGGGCGTGGTGCTCGATGCGCAAGCCTACAGCGCCGAGCAGAAGCAGCGCATCGCCGCCCTCGCCGGCCTTTCCGAAACCGCATTCATCTCGCCTTCGGAATGCGCGGATTTCAAGCTCGAGTTCTTCACGCCGACGCGACAGATCCCGCACTGCGGACACGCGACCATCGCCAGCTTTTCCTACCTGAAGCAGATCGGGCGCATCCCGTCCGCGCGCAGCTCGAAGGAAACCATCGATGGCACGCGCGAGATCTTCATCGATGGCGAGATGGCCTTCATGGAACAACACGCGCCGCGCTATATCGAACTCGGCGCGGCGACGCGCGGGATCGATGCTGCCGGCGCGCTGGCCGCAATCGGCCTTGGTCTCGAGGACCTGCTGGAAGGACACCAGCCCGTGGTCGTCAACACGGGCAATTCCTTCCTGGTCATCCCGCTCAAGGATGAGGCAGCGATGAAAGCTATCCGCCCCGATTTTCCAGCCATCGGCGCAATCGGGGAACAGCTGGACCTGGTCGGTTTCTATCCGTTCTCGCCCCAGTCGCAGCTGTCCGGACGTCATGCCGGCGCACGCATGTTCGCACCGCACTATGGCATCCCCGAGGAGGCTGCGACAGGGATGGCCGCGGGCCCGCTGGCCTGCTACCTGTACGACCGGTTAAAAATCCGCGGCGAAGGTGATATCCTCGTCGAACAGGGCCGCCTCATGTCCCCGCCATCGCCGAGCATCATTCATGTACGGCTGGAGACGACAGGCGGACACATCGAAAAACTGGTCGCGGGCGGCAAGGCAAGGCTGACCGGGAACCGGATAGTGACGCTTTGAACACCATGCCCCACCTGACACTCGAATACACCACCAACCTCGACAAACTCGAACCCGGCCGCACCCTGCTCGCCCTGAACCAGGCGCTGGTGGAGTCCGGCCATTTCACCGACACGGATATCAAGAGCCGTGCGATCGCGCTCGACACCTGGTACGTCGGCACCGCGCCGTCCGGACATGCGTTCGCGCATGTCAAGCTCGCCATCCTCAGCGGGCGTTCGCCGGAGATCAAGAGCGCGCTGTCGGCTTCGCTGCTGCGCGTGCTGCGCGCCGCATGCCCCGAGGCTGCCGGCCTTGCGGTGCAACTGTGCGTCGAAGTGCTGGATATCGACCGCGCGAGCTATGCCAAGGACATCCTGAACGCAAACGACGGGCGCTGAATGAATCCCGGCGTCCTGATCCTGCTGCTGGTGACCCTGGTCTGGGGCACTACCTTTCCGCTGCTGAAGTCCGCGTCCGCCGATCTCGGCGGCGTCGAGATTTCCGCATTCCGTTTCCTCGTCGCCGCCGCCTGCATGGCGCCCTTCCTGCGCGGGGCGTCGCGCCGCGCATGGGCCGACGGCGCGCTGCTCGGCGTGCTCGGCCTCGCCTCGTATGTCGCCCAGGCCTACGGCTTGCAGTTCATCTCGTCCAACCGCAGCGCATTCCTGACCAGTCTGAACGTGCTGATGGTGCCGCTGCTCGGACTGGCCTTCGGGGGCCGCCTGACATGGCTTGCATTGGCCGCCGGCGCGCTCGCCTGCATGGGAATCGGGCTGATGTCATGGGAAGGCGGCGGCCACCTGCTCGGCGATGCCGCGACCATCGTGTGCGCCCTTGCCTATGCGCTGTACGTGATCGTGCTGTCGCGCCGATCCGCGCATCACGACGCACGGCATCTCGCTGCCACGCAGATCGTGGTGATGGCCGTGCTCGGTACGCTGTGGATGCTGATGCAGTCGCCGGAGGCGCTGGCGACGCTGCCGTCGCGTGCCGCCGCCCATGCGGAGACGCTGCTTTACCTCGGCGCCGTCGCCACGGCCGGCATGCTGTTCCTGCAGGCGGTCGGCCAGCGCCGCGTGGCGGCCGAAAAGGCGGCGCTGATCTTCGCATTGGAACCGGTCTTCGCCGCCCTGTTCGGCTGGATGTGGCTCGGTGAAGTATTGGGCTGGCGCGGCATGGCCGGCGGCGCCGTCGTGATCGCAGCGCTCGTCCTGAGCGAACTCGGGCCGCGCAAGAAGGAACGGCCGGCCTGACCGGCTGGCGTTATTTGCCCGCCGGCGCGGCTCCCTGCGCCGGCTTCCATCCGTGCAGCGCCAGCATGGCGATCACGCCCGCAACCAGCCCCCAGAATGCCGCGCCGATGCCGAACAGCGTGACGCCGGATGCGGTGACGAGGAAGGTGACGAGCGCGGGTTCGCGCTCGCCTTCGTTGGCCAGCGCGGCGGCGAGTCCGTTGCCGATGGTCCCGAACAAGGCAAGCCCCGCAATCACCAGGACCAGTTCCTTCGGGAAGGCTGCGAACACCGCACCGACCGTTGCGCCGAACAATCCGATCAGCAGATAGAAAAAGCCCGCGGCGACGGCGGCCACATAGCGCCGGTCCGGGTCCGAATGCGCTTCGCGTCCCATGCAGATTGCTGCCGTGATGGCGGCAAGATTGAGTGCAAAAGCCCCGAACGGCGCGAGCACGAGGTTGGTGACGCCGGTCCATCCGATCACGGGAGAGATCGGCACCTTGTAGCCGGAGGCGCGGATCACCGCAACGCCGGGCACGTTCTGCGAGGCCATGGTGACGACGAACAGCGGCAAGGCAACGCCGATCAATGCCGGCAGCGAGAACGCGGGCATCACCCACTCCGGCCGCGCGAACTCCAACCGCACGCCATCCATGTGCAGCAAGCCCTGCGCGGCGGCGATGGCAATGCCGACTGCGAGCGTGGTGATGACGGCGTAGCGCGGCATCAGCCTGCGCCCGGCGAGGTAGACGATGAACATGGCCAGCGCGAGGATGAACTGCGTCTTCATTGCGACGAACACATCCATGCCGAAGCGCAGCAGCACCCCGGCGAGCATGCCCGAGGCGATGGAGACCGGAATGCGGTTGATCATGCGCTCGAACCAGCCGGAAAATCCGCAGACCGTGATCAGCGCGGCGGAGACGAGGAAGGCGCCCGTCGCCTCGCCAATGGAAACCCCCGCCGCGCCGGTAATCAGCATCGCCGCCCCGGGCGTCGACCACGCGGTGACGACGGGCACGCGATAGCGCAGCGACAGCAGGATGCAGGTTGCGCCCATGCCCAACCCGAGCGCCCACATCCAGGAAGCGACCTGCCCGGGCGAGGCACCGACGGCATTGGCGGCCTGGAACACGATGACGGCCGAACTGGTGAATCCGACAAGTACGGTGACGAAGCCCGCGATCACGGGAGGCAGTGACAGGTCTTTGATGAATTGCATGACGCGTGGGCGGCGCTGCGGGAGCCGCGTGTTTGACAAGCGGCCTAGCGTAGCACGATCACGCCGTCAGTTCACCGCTCAGTTCGCGCAGCAGTGCCTCGCGCACGGATTCCGGCGGCAGGCCGGTAGCCAGCAGGTGGTGGAGTTTGGCGACGATCGCTTCGAAGGTCATGTCCCGCGCGCCGACCACGCCGGCGGCGGTCATGCCCGCCCCGGCAGCGTAAGTGCCGATGGCGACCTGCCCGTGCGGAGACTGGCTGCATGCGGCGAGCACCACGCCGGCTTCGTTCGCGCGCGCCAGCATTTCCATCAGTGCGGGGTCGCGGTCCGGCGCGCTGCCGGCGCCGTAGCACTGCAGCACTACCGCATGCGGCTTCAGGTCAAGCAAGGCCCGCACTGCCGCCACCGGCATGCCGGGAACAAAGCGGATCGGCAGCACCACATGGCGTCCGTATGCGGGGAGCTCGAAGCGCTCCGAGGCGGCGCGCGGCAACAGCGCCGCTTCATTGAAGCGCGCGTGGATGCCGACTTCCGCCAGCCGCGGATAGTTCGGGCTGTCGAAGGCGCCGAGGCTTTCGGTGCTCAGCTTGGTCGTGCGGTTGCCGCGCAGCAGGCGCTGATTGAAATACACCGCGACCTCGTTGATCCGCCCGGAAGCAGCGAGCTGCAGGGCGGTGATGAGGTTTTGCGGCGCATCCGAGCGCGCGGCACCGAGGGGAATCTGCGAGCCGGTGACGATTACCGGCTTGCGCAACCCCTGCAGCATGAAAGACAAGGCGGCGGCGGTGTACGCCATGGTGTCGGTGCCGTGCAGCACCACGAAACCGTCATAGTCGTTGTAGCGTGCGGCAATGTCGCCGCCGATGGCGCGCCAGTCCTCGGGCGTGGCGTTGGCGCTGTCGATGGGAACGGGATAGGCATGCAGCGTGTAACGCGGCAGCGTCTCGCCCGTCGACGCAAGCAACTGTGCGAGCGCGCCGGCGAAATCCTGCATCGGCGCGTACCCCTGGGCTGTCATCGTCATCCCGACGGTGCCGCCGGTATAAATCAATCCGATGTGTTTTCCGTTCATCGCTTTGCGCTGGTCCTGGTGCTGGTCCTGGTTACGGTTGCTGGCCGTTCGCCAACCGCGCGAGCTTGTGCGCGACGAGATCGGTGACGTCCACCACCTGCTTGCCTGTCACCTCGGCCGGGATCAGGGGCAGCTCGGTACAGGCGAGCAGGACGGTGTCCGACTCGAGCGTGTCGAGAATGTCCCGGAAACGGCGGCGGATATGGTCGACATTGCCGCCGTAGGTCTTCACGTCATAGATCAACTCGTGCAGCTGCGCGGCCTGTGCCGGTCTGGGCAGTTCGATGGCGACATGCGCGGCGAGCGCGCGGTAGTGCGACCACGGTCCGAGATCGGTGACGGGGCGCGCTCCCAGCAGGGCGACGCGTTCGATGCGGTTCTCCCGCACGAATGCGGTGACGGCGTCGGCAAACGATACGAGTGTCGCCGGCAGGCCCAGGGCGTCGAGCTGCGGCTGGTAGTAGTTCAGGGTATTGCAGGCGATGGCGTAATAATCGACGCGCTGGGAGATGGCCTCGGCGGTGCGGCGCAGGCATTGCCATACGGCCTCGTCATTTTCCGCCAGTTCCATTGAAAGCCCGAGCGTGGATTCGGAGAGGATGGTGACGTCCGGCGCATCGAGGTCGCCGCGAAAACGTTCTCCATGCATCCTGCGGTTTGCGGCCAGCAGCTTGGTCCACAAGTCGATACCCGCCTCGGGTCCCGAGCCGGCGATGATGCCGATTTTCTTGCGTGAGGCCAGGATGGGGACAGGATTCGCTTGCATGGAATGGATCTCGAAATACTGGAACCAGGGATTGGGCCAGCGGCACGCCCCGGTTGCAGGCGGTATTTCGCGTGAGGTGAAGCTGAACCGGCGGCGGCGCTCAAGCGCCGCCGCCGGAAACGAAGTGGATTACTTCGTCACAGCCAGTTGCTGGCGCTGGCCACCCTTGTAGGTGTACAGGGTCAGCGTGCCTTCCTTGATGTCGCCCTTGCTGTCGAAGGCGATGTTGCCGGTCACGCCCTTGTAGTTGATCTTCGCCAGTTCCGGCAGGTACTTCGCCGGCTCGGCGGAGTTGGCCTTCTTCATGGCTTCGACCATCACCATCACCGCGTCATAGACGTACGGTGCATAGA
>NZ_DASRXF010000210.1:0-2011 GCF_035654295.1 Noviherbaspirillum sp.
CCTGGCCCCTGCTGCCAGCGCCACGCCTGCCACGCCCGCCACATCTGTGGTCCGGGCGGAAACGCGCGGTGGCCGTAATTCTTCCGCCGGGCCTGGCGCCCGCTTCCTGTCCGGCACCGTGCCGGAAATCCGCAGACAGCCCGCAACAAACCTGAAAACGACCATCCATCATCAAAACATGTCCTGGAAAGACAAAAAAATGGCCGCTATCCAAAGGAAACTTTCAAACACCTTCAAGCAGTTCTTCGAATCGAAGAAGGCAGGAGGAATTCTGCTGATCATCTGCACGGTTTTCTCGCTTTTACTGGCAAATTCCCCGCTCGGGCCCGCCTACCTCGATGTCTGGCAGCTGCGCGTGGGCGGATTGAGCGTCGAGCACTGGGTCAATGACGCGCTCATGGCAATCTTTTTCCTGTTGATCGGTCTTGAACTTGAGCGCGAGTTGTATAACGGCGAGCTATCCAACTTCAAGAACGCCCTTCTCCCGATTTTTGCGGCAGCCGGCGGTATTTGCATACCGGCACTCATCCATTTCGGCCTGAATGCAGGAACGCCTGCACAGGCGGGAATCGGCATTCCGATGGCCACGGATATCGCGTTCGCATTGGGCGCCCTTGCGCTTCTCGGAAGCCGCGTGCCGGCCTCGCTCAAGGTTTTTCTCACGGCTCTCGCGGTCATGGATGATCTCGGCGCCATCATCGTCATCGCGCTCTTTTATACCGCAGAGCTGTCGCTCGCCTATTTGCTGGGAGCGTTTGCGGTATTCGGGCTGCTCGTGTGCATGAATCGCTTCCTGCGCGTCATGGCCCTGACGCCTTACTTGCTGGGCGGCGCGGTGATGTGGGTACTGATGCTGAAGTCGGGTGTGCATGCGACCATTGCCGGCGTCCTGCTGGCGTTTGCCATTCCCTTCTCAGCAAAGCAGGATGACGAGGAATCGCCGTCGCATCGCCTCGAGCATCTCCTGCACACCCCGGTAGCCTTCATCATCCTGCCCGTCTTCGCACTTGCAAATACCGGCATCATCATCGGCTCCGACTGGAGTCTGGAGCTGGCGTCGGCAAACAGCCTCGGTATTCTTGCCGGCCTTGTGATCGGCAAGCCGCTGGGAATCACGCTGCTCAGTTTTGTCGCAGTTGCAATCGGCCTCTGCAAGCTGCCGCTCGACTTGCGCTGGCGGCATGTATTCGGTGCGGGCCTGCTCGGCGGCATCGGCTTCACGATGTCGATCTTCATCACCAATCTCGCCTTCGCCGGACAGGCGGAAGTCATCAATGCGTCAAAGATGGCAATCCTGCTGGCATCCCTGACGGCAGGCGTCATCGGCTTCGGCTGGCTTAAGTTCTTTGGACGCCCCGCGGCTTCGGACACGGACATGGATACCATGGACTTCGAGGAAAACGTTGCATTGCGAACACCCAAACTTCCGCGCTAGGGAGCCGGGGGCTGGGGTGCGTGCGGCCGTGCTGGTCCATGACTACGACGGCGGGGCGCAAAAAGGAATTTTTTACCCGGGCCTCCATCGAATTGTTGTCTGTTCACTGCTTCCTCGGATTCTCTTCGGCATGGCAGGCGGTGGACGCGAGACGCTCGATGGTTCGAGGCAGCGCTTTTCTCCTGCGTACCCTGAACGCATATTCCTGGGGAGGTGGGCATGGTGGCGAACACAGGCGATTTCCTGCTGCCAAGACACACAGGCGGCAGCAAGCGAAGCATACGGCGCTGCGGCGGGCTGCGGCCCGCATTGACGGCGGCAATACTCTGGCTGTTCTGCTGCCTGTGCCGGGCGGCGCCCGCGCCTGTCATGTTGCTGACGATAGACGGCCCAATCGGTCCCGCGACGGCTGACTACGTTGCACGCGGCATTGCCCGTGCCGCCCAGGATGGCAGCCAGCTCGTGGTCCTGCAGATGGATACGCCGGGCGGGCTCGATACGTCGATGCGCACCATCATCAAGGCCATCCTGACCTCGCCCGTGCCGGTCGCCGGATTCGTCGCACCCAGCGGCGCG